>DAOQVG010000086.1:0-7091 GCA_035341435.1 Smithellaceae bacterium | reverse complement strand
CCGCTCTGTTTTCCGTAAGTTTGTAGGCAACTTCTTTTTTCCCGCTTTTTTCTTCCTCGACAGCGCAAATAAGATCGGCATCCTTCAGAAACCGGATCACATTCGTGTAATTGGATTGCGAAAGAGCCTCCGCCCGCAGAACTTCCCCCTTGCTGTACATTCTGTCACCCAGCGCCCGGATTTTTTTCAGCCAGTCCTTCTCGGTGTGGCTGGTTTTTTTCAAATACAGGCAGCTGCGCAGAACAATCCAGCACGATTCCAGATAATTGTGGATCAATCCGGCGAAAGATTTGAGTTTTATTTTGCCTTTTCCCTTAACTTCTATCCAGACCTGGCCATCCCGCTCCGACGGTGCGATCATTTTCCGGTTATGTAGATAAGCCAGCACGTCGTTGACTTCATCAACATCATCTTTGAGTTCATCAAAAATGAATTCATTCCATAAAAGACGCTTCAGAAACTTATAATCACCCATTATCCGGGAAAGCGACATAAAGTCGTCTTCGTTGCTGTTGACCATTGATGTAGCGACAAAACACAAAGGTACGAAGAAATGTAAGATGTTGTTTTTGTAGTATTCCAGATTGAGCCGTTTACTGCTCTCCAGGGAATAGACGACCTCCTGCATTTCTTCCACTTCATCTTCTTCGGCCTCTATTTTGGAAATTATGCCGGACTGGGCGAAGATATTGAGGGCATCGGCGATTGCCTTCGTCTGATTGGCGAAAGTCGCCGCAAATTTAACTTTTTTTGTGGACAGATATTCATAAAATTCACGCAAAACATCCGTCAATTCTTCATGGGAAATGCCGCGGTGATCGGAGCTGAGAAGGCCGCAGGCCACCAGCGCAAAAGGCGTAACAACCGATACTTTGTTGATTTCCAGGACAATTTCATAACCAATTTTGCGGTACAGTCTCTGCCTCTCCTCCTGAGTCATCCGGCTGATTTGTTTTTCTCTTTTTTCCAGGTAATCCTTCATGATGATCGGTTCACCGATGTTGATGTAAACCCGGCCGAAGCGTTTACGCAGCACCTTGCCGCTCTTGATCATGTCCGCCGTGTTTTCCTGGACTTTGGGAATGCCGGTAAGTTCCTTCAGGTACGATTTTTCTTCAATCACCCGGTCATAGCCGATGTAAACGGGAATGGCGGCCAAATTATCGCAGTACTTTTCTTCATAGGCCTGCAGGACCATGGAAAGAAGCCCGTACCTGGGCATTACCATTTTGCCGGTGCGGCTGCGGCCGCCTTCAATGAAGAATTCGAGAGGCAGACCTTCCCGTAAAAGAGTCGCGACATATTTGGCAAACACTTTCCCGTAAACTACGTTGCCCCGAAAACTGCGCCTCAGAAAAAAAGCTCCGGACTTGCGAAAGATATACCCCATGGGGAAAAAGGACATGTTGTTGCCCGCCGCAATAAACGGCAGCTGAATATTATTTTTATAAAAAACATAGGACAGCAGCAGATAATCGATATGGCTCCGATGACAGGGAATAATTACAAACGGCATCTTTTTGGAGATGTTGCGAATCCCGGCCAAGCCTTCCATATCCACCAGGATACCGTCATAGACGGTATTCCACAGCCAGGTGAGCAATTTATCCCAGAGCTCAACGAACATTTCATTGTAATCAGCCGCAATTTCATAGAGATAGCGGCGGGCGTCCTTTTCCACGGAAGCCCGGTCCCTGTTTTCCTCCGCCGCGTACTCATCAATAAATTGAATGACCGTATTGTCGGATAAAACCATGCTTATCAGCTCCGCCCGCGATTTCAAAGCCGGACCGACAATACTGGCTTTTTCTTCTTCAATACGGCCGATTAATTCTCCCCGCAGCTCCCGGCCGGCGGCCCGAAGATCTGCATCTTTATTTTCATTTAAATAATCCAACAGACAGACAGGCTCCGCCGGAATGACGAAGGCTTTTTTGGAGTACCGCATAAAAGTGATCAGACGGCGCAAAGGACCGGTATGCTCCGACTGACCAAAGAGAATGTTGATCAGACTTTCGTTTTCCTTTTCCCTGCGGCGGCCATAGGCGACCATTACCGGCACAACAAAAATCGGAAAATAAACCTTCTGCTGGATTTTGAGCAGCGTGGTGACAGCATCATCCGAGCGATTGTTTTCAACAAATTCAGATTCTCCCAGATGAATGAGAACGCTTTTTCCGCCGGCAACTTTCCGCTCCAGAAAAGCCAGCTGGTCGGCACGGGTCTTTTCCCTTTTCTCAAACAGCCGCCGGAAAGATGACCAGAAAAGCTTCAGCATCTGCGGCAACGGCTGCCAGAAGGACATATTCATGCCGTGGCAGTATAACGGCCTCGGCAGATAATTGCGTCCCACCAGTTCAGAAACTATAAGACTGTTAAGTTTGCTTTTTTGCCGAATCGCATAAACGATCAGACCGTCGGCGGCCAGCGTTTTTATTTTTTCTACATATTCATCGGAAATTGATACGCGGGAAAGAAATGTTTTGGCCAGCTGAAATCTTAAAAAATCCTGCCGGTCATAAAGGCAACCGGAATAATATTCTTGATCTTTTGCTGACGAGTCTGATTTTTTTTCTTTCAACATTATTCGGCATTGAGCTCCGACGGAAATACCCGGCCGGCCGGTATTCTGCAGCAGTTTTGCTCATAATTCCGGAAGCAAAAATCAATCTTCGTCTTTTTGAAATTCTTGGGGAAAATGCTGCGTCATATAATCCTGCACGTAGGTACGGACATCTGATGCGACACTAAAAGACATGGCTTTTTCCAGCAGAACTTTTGCTTCTTCCAAGCTTGACTTTCTTATGATGCGTTTGATTCGGGGGATGTCCAGATGGTTCATGCTCAACTCATCCAGCTCCATACCCAAAAGAATCAGGCAGCACAAAGGATCGCCCGCCATTTCTCCGCACATGGCGACCCGTATATTCACCTTATGAGCTTCCTCGACCACTTTCTTTAAAAGCCTTAAGACAGCCGGATGCAATGGCTCGTATAAATAAGTCAAATGTTCGTTGGAACGGTCGATGGCCAAAGCGTATTGAATGAGGTCATTCGTCCCGATGCTGAAGAAATCAACTTCCCGGGCCAGTTTGTCGGCGATCACGACGGCGGAAGGCACTTCAATCATCGCCCCTACTTCCATTTCAGAGGCCACTTGCACACCTTCGGCGACAAGCTCCTCTCGAGCTTCCCGCAGCAGTTTTTTTGCTTCGATGACTTCTTCGACTCCGGAGATCATCGGGAAAAGGATTTTAACCTTTCCTATGGCGCCAACACGCCAGATGGCCCGCAATTGCGTCTTAAAGAGCTCGACCTCTCTTAAGCAGAAACGAATTGCGCGCAGCCCCATTTGCGGATTTAATTCTTTGAGCGGTTTTTGATTGGATGGGAATTTATCTCCACCGAGATCAAAAGTTCTGATGGTTGACCAATTTAACTCTTTCGCTTCCACCACCTGACGATAATTATTGAAATGATCTTCTTCTGTGGGCAGTTTTTCACTGGTTATGTAAATAAATTCCGTCCGGTAAAGCCCGACATGTTCTGCGCCGTGAGTGATGGCCATGGGGATTTCTTCAACAAATTCAATATTTCCGCCTATTTCTATATGATAGTCGTCTGTCGTAACAGCGGGAAGCTTCGCGTCTTTGAGATATTCTTCCTGGGTGGCGGCGTAGTGTACTTTCTTTTCCTCATACCTTTTGAGCATCTCCGGATGGGGATTAACTATTACCAGCCCTGTCGTACCGTCAACAATCACATTGTCCGTGGTGCGCACCATTTCGGTGATGTTATCCAATCCCGCTACCGCCGGTATTTCCATGGAACGCGCCACAATTGCCGTATGCGACGTTCTGCCGCCAAAATCAGTGGCGAACCCCATTACTTTTTCCATTTTCAGTTGAGCGGTATCGGCCGGAGAAATATCCTGGGCAATAACAATAACATCATCACCCAGTTCCCAGATGGTTTCTCTTTTTTTACCGGAGAGGTTCCTCAATACCCTCTGGGTAACATATTCAATATCACTGATACGTCCGCTGATGTAGCTGTCTTCAACACCGGCGAATATTTTTTTATAGCGGTCCAACACCAGCCGCACCGCCCATTCAGCATTGATTCCGAGGCGGCGGATATATTTTATCGTCCGGGTAATAAAATTTTTATCATTGAGGATTAAAATATGAACATCAATGACATAGAGAGGTTCGTTAATTTTTGTCTTTTTTAGGTCATTCTGGATTTCTAAAAGCTGACGTTCCGACTCTTTGAGCGCATTTTTAAAACGTTTAATTTCGACGGGAATAAGTGAAGCATCATTGAGTTTATAAAAAGAGAGTTGAATATCCACCGGGTCAAAAAGATAGGCCTTACCGGTAACAATTCCCGGAGAAACACCTATGCCTTTAAGAACAAACGTTTTCTTCCCATGGTCACCACTCATGTTTTTTCTAATCTTCTCCAAATTTATTTTCGATTAAAGCTCCCAATGCCTGCATAGCTTCCGCTCCATCAGGTCCCTCGATCCTGACAGTCAATTTCCCTTTATAGGGGCAGGCCATGGTGAGTAACCCCAGAATACTTTTGCCGTTGACGGTTTGACCGTTGTACTCCAGATAAATATCCGACTTAAATTTCTGCGCTACCTTGACAAGGTTAGCCGCCGGCCGGGCATGCATTCCCAATTTATTTTTTAATTCAAATGTCTTAACTTCAGCCAATTTAAAATTCTTTCGATGATGTTAAAGGGATTATAGCCATAGTAAAGCCCAATCTAACCTTGTGGAAAATTGAGCGTTGAGTGGATAAAAAAGACACAGCAATTTTTAGCCAATACCAACTTCTTTACTTTTTACGGCGTTAAAGCTTTCGCAATTTGTTTTTTTACATTTTTGCAACTAACATAAAACGCCGGCGAAGTCAATTCAATCGCAGAAGCGTGGTGATATGCCCCAATTTATATTTTGGTTCGGCGGACGTTCGGGGTAATTTCCATGCTGATGATGGTCTATAATTTGTCCGCCGTCAGATTTCGATTCTTCTTGACAAGCTCATTTTTTGTTGTTAAGGACACGCCGGTTTTCATAAATAATACTATAGGTGGAAATCTTTCATCCATTTTTCCCGCCAAGCTTGAACGCCTATCGATGTAAAATGGAGAGATTAATGTAGGGGGATAGTTTAAATGATTTGTCAAACTGTTAAAGCAGGATCAGAATGCGCTTTTATGAGCAAAAAAGGCTGTGGATTTTTTGGCGGCAGCTGCCATCCAATAGTTGACCAATGCAACGAGTGCGGCAAGATATTTGAGTTTGAAGCTGCAAAATACTGCAAGGTTTATCCGGATCCGGCAAGCAAGTGGCTTAACGGTAAATGCCCGACGGCAACGCACGTCAAACTGGAAGTTAAAGAATCGACGCAAAAAATCAATCCGCTTAAAGCTTCTAAAAGAGCAAACAAGAAATAATCCCCCGAGCCGGAAATTGTTTTCCGGCAGAGCAAGGGGGTTATGCGGAGATACTCCGCAGATCCAATACAAAAAGCCGACTAACAACAAGTCGGCTTTTTGTATTTTCTCATCCTGGATTATTTCAACTGATTATGCTTCTTATTTGCTGCAGCTCCTGTTTAATCAGAATCAGCTTTTCTCTGTCGCTGTCTTTCGCGCTGAATTCGCCTTCTCCCCGCATTTTGGCAAGCTGCTTTTTAGCCCCGTCAATAGTGAAACGCTGCGAGTAAAGCAAATCCCTGATGGTCAATAATTCCTGAACATCTTTTTTTCGATAGAGGCGTTGAGCAGATTTGGTTCGCACAGGCCTTACCGACCTAAACTCCGTCTCCCAGTATCGAATAACGTAAGACTCAACATTAAGGATTTTACTTACTTCTCCAATACGGAAATAGGCCTTTTCGGGAATTACCGTTTCCATAAAATTCCTAGATCCTTATTGCACCATCCCCGCTTCACCTTTAAAAACTGCCTTTCAAAAACAACAGGTTGTTTCTGCCCGTTGTAATTAACTTTCAACCGTGAGGGCCGGCAGGTTTTAATTCGCAACCGGCAAAAGACCTGCTCAAGCAGGGGGAATTCTGTGCCTTCTAGTTAAGGGCTTTACGCAGTACCTGAGAGGATTTAAACGTTAAAACCCTCCGGGCGGTAATGGAAATCTCCTGGCCGGTCTGAGGATTACGGCCACGGCGTTCTCTTTTTTCTTTTACTACGAAATTACCAAAACCGGAAATTTTCACTTTGTCGCCCTGGGCAAGGCTGTCTTTGATTATATCGAATACAGATTCAACTATATCTGCAGATTCTTTCTTAGAAAAACCAAGTTTCTCATAAACATTTTGGATAATATCAATTTTTGTCATTTCTTTCCCTCCGTTTTAGCTTTTCAGAACCATTAGCTTCTTACTCTCGCCCCAGTCAGTTCTATGGTTTTACGTACAATCCTTTCATGAACATTATTCACTTCCAGATCCGTCAACGTTTTGTCCGGCGAACGATAGGAAAACCGCAAGCCCAAACTTTTAGTTCCGTCAGGAAGACCTTTACCTGCGTATATATCAAAAATACCAACATTTTCAAGCAAATCTTCTTTCTGACGCAAAACAATGTCCAGCATGTAATCCGCCTGTACGCCGGAATAAACAACGAAAGCTACATCCCGTGCCACCGCCGGATATTTGGATATCTCTTTGTAAGTTACTTCTCCGGCAATATGGTTCACCAACATATCCAGGTTGATTTCAAAAACATATGAGTTTACTTTTAAATCCATTCTATCTTTAACATCGGGATGAACTTCGCCCAGATAGCCCACCTTGCTGTCGTTTAAATAAATATTGGCGGATTTTCCCGGATGTAAAAATGGTTCAGGATTTTCGGCAACATAACGGCAATCACCTGTTTTCAAATCGGAAAACAGGTTATCAATACATCCTTTGACATCATAGAAATCAACATTCTGCCTGTAGTTCCATAAATCTTCGCCGATTGTCCCGGATAGAAGCCCGGCCAGAACGTTCCTCTCTGCGGGCAGTTTCCCTGCGCCACAGTTGAGGAATATTCTCCCCATTTCAAAAAG
>DAOQVG010000085.1:0-7119 GCA_035341435.1 Smithellaceae bacterium | reverse complement strand
GCTGGAAGAGAAGATGGCGCCGGTAAAGGGAAAAGATCCTGCGTTATTGTTAAAGATCGTGGAAAACTGCTGCCGCATTAAAAAATCAATTGTCGAAATTGATGAGAAAGAGCAGGGGCTGAGACGCATTCTCAATTACGGACACACGCTGGGGCACGCTCTAGAAGCGCAATCAAATTTTACGCTTGCGCATGGCGAAGCTGTTGCTTTAGGCATGATCGCCGCCGCACGAATCTCTGAAAACTCGGGCTATCTCGATCAAGCCTCGCGGGAGCGCATTGAGCGAATCGTCGGAGAGGCGGGATTGCCCGTCCGGATACCGCAGGATATGGCGACGGAAGGGATCCTTTCCCGGTTGAAAATGGATAAGAAAAAAGAAGGTGACTTGATCCACTTTGTGCTGTTAAAGAAAATAGGCATGCCGTTTGTCAACGGCGGCGTTGATGACAAAATTATTATCCCTGTAATTGAAGGAATGAAATCATGAAATCCCGCCTCGAACAATTACGTAAAAGCTTGAAGGAAAAAGACCGGGAAATTATCCGCCTTCTAAACGAGCGATCGGAAATATCCGTTAAAATCGGTAGAGTTAAAGGCCGGGAAGAAATAGATGTATATGATCCTTCCCAGGAGGCGAGAGTCTACGACTATTTGCAGGAGCTTAACCGCGGGCCGCTGCCGCAGACTGCCGTCCGGTCGATCTTCCGGGAAATAATTTCGGCTTCCCGGGATTTGCAAAAACCGACCACGGTTGCGTTTCTGGGACCGGAAACATCATTTTCTCATCTGGCGGCGCGATTACATTTTGGCGATTCCAGCCGTTTTTTTCCACAGTCGGGTATTGCCCGTGTTTTCGACGAAGTGGAAAGAGGCTCCGTGGACTGGGGCGTAGTCCCCGTGGAAAATTCTCTGGAAGGTTCGGTCAACATAACACTGGACAGGCTTATTTTGACTTGTTTAAAAATCAGGGCCGAAATATACCTCAGGATCAACCAATGCCTGATTTCGTCGGCGAAAGATATAAGAAGCATAAAAAATATATATTCACACCCGCAGGCCCTGGCTCAGTGCCAATTCTGGATTAAAGCTCACCTGCCCAATTGTGTGCTTCACGAGACGGAAAGCACGGCGGCTGCCGCGCAGATGGTGAAAGGGAAAAAATCCCAGGCGGCGATAGGCAGTACCCTCGCGGCGACGGCAAACAGGCTCAACATTCTGGCGGAGGGCATCGAAGACAATACTTCCAACACAACGCGTTTCCTCGTTCTGGGTAAAGGAGAAAGCGCTGCGACCGGCAGGGATAAGACTTCCCTGATCTTTGCCACTCCGGATCTGCCCGGTGCGCTGCATCGAGCTTTGGAATCATTTGCGGAGCGCAAAATTAATCTGGCCAAAATAGAATCCCATCCTGTAAAGGAAAGATTGTGGGAGTATCTGTTCTTTGTGGATTTGATTGGCCATATAAATGACAGCGATATTAAAAACTGTCTTACAGAGCTGAAAGAAAAAACAACTTTCTTGAAAATTCTTGGTTCCTATCCGAGAGCGGAAGGAGGATTATGATCTGTATACCCATTACAGCAAGCTCCAACAAAGAGGCCTTGCACGATATTGAACACAGTTGCCTGACTGCCGGGGCGATTGAAATAAGAATGGATTTGATTGTCGACGGATCTCTTTCCGCGTTGATTGCCGCCGCCCGCCGCAATTCCAGGAAAGTCGAGATCATCGTTACCTGCAGAAAAAAAGCGGAAGCGGCTCAGATGGACGCAGCAGACGGCAGTGAGAAGGAAAGCGAAGATCAAAAAAATAAAAAAATGGCGATCCTCAAGCAGGCCGTTGACCTGGGCGCAGACTTCATTGATATAGAACTGTCTGAAGGGGCGGATGCAATTCAGGAACTAAAATCATATTGTGAAAAAGGGGACGGTTCTGTTAAAAAAGGGGACGGTTCTAAAAAATTAATAATTTCTTGCCACGACTTTAAAAGGACTCCCGGGCTGGCGCGGCTCAAGGAATTGTTTCATCAATGCCGGAAGTATGATCCAGGTATTGTGAAAATAGTGACTTTTGCTCATAAACCGGAAGACAATCTGCGGATGATGAGCCTGATACCTTATGCGCAAAAACATAAACAGGAAATCATTGCCCTCTGCATGGGAGAGAAAGGGCGTATAAGCCGGGTTATGGCCCCGTATCTAGGGAATTATCTGACTTTTGCCGCTTTGGGCAGAGATGCGCAGTCGGCGCCGGGGCAGCTTACCGCAGCGGAAATGAAACAAATTAACATACTATTAAACGGCGATGGGCAGCAGCAAATGCCGGCATTATCTACGGGTCAGGACAGGCAGTTGAAAAACTATATTTTACTGGGTAATCCGGTGGGGCACAGCCTTTCCCCGTTGATGCATAATACGGCACTCCATGCCCTCGGTCAGGAAGGCCGCTATAACGCCTTCTGCGTATATGACCCGGCTGCGGCGTTGCAGGCAATACGGGGCATGGATATCCGCGGAGCTAGTGTGACCATTCCATTCAAGTCCGCCGTCATGGAATATCTCGATAATATCTCCGAAGACGCGCTGCAGATCGGGGCTGTAAATACGATCGTCAACAAAAATGGATACCTCACCGGCGCTAATACGGACTGGCTGGGAATAATTGTCACGCTCCGGGAAGCTATGACGATCAAAGGGAAAAATTTTGTGATAATCGGCGCCGGCGGCACGGCCCGGGCCGCGGCTTACGGAATAGTAAGGGAGGGCGGATTTCCCGTTATTGTTAACCGCACGGTTGAAAATGGTAAGCGTCTTGCTGTCGAGTTCGACTGCCCGTTTTATTCATTGGATGAAATAGATAAAATAAATGCTGATTGTCTGATCAACACGACTCCGGTTGGCATGTATCCCCGCATTGATCAATCACCGGTCGATTCCGGCTTGCTTACCGGATACAAATACGTTATGGACGTTATTTATAATCCTTTGGAAACAAGGTTGCTGAAAGAAGCCGGTCTTCGGGGATGCCGTGTTTTAACCGGATTGGATATGTTTGTGCATCAGGGAGCCGAACAAATTAAACTTTGGACAGGCAGAGAGCCCGATCGGGCATTGATGAAAAAAGTTGTAAAGGAAAGGTTGACTTCAGGTGAATAAAGAATCAAATTCAAAATCAGACGCCGGAATTATCAATATACCCGGCTCCAAAAGCCTCACCCAGCGGGCGCTGGTGGCGGCCGCGCTCGCCCGCGACAACTCTTTTATCAGTAATGCCCTTGTTGCGGAGGATACGCTTCATCTTATGGATGGATTGCGGACATTGGGTGCGCAGATTGTTGCCGCCGATGGCGGTTTTTTTATTTCCGGAACGGCGGGAAAACTTCTTCACAGCGGGAAGGAAATATTTCTGGGAAATAACGGGACGGCATTGCGCATTCTGACCGCGCTCGTAACACTGGGCAGCGGCAAATATGTTTTAACCGGGGAAAAGAGGCTTTGTGAACGTCCGGTCGGTGCACTGGTTGATGCATTGCAGAGTATGAACGTGGATATCTCCTGCCGGAATAATTGCCCGCCGGTGACTGTAAATGCCGCGGGGTTGAAGGGTGGTAAAATCATTCTGAAGGACATAGAAAGTTCGCAGTATGTTTCCGCACTGCTGCTTTGCGCCCCCTATACAAAGAACGGCATTGATCTTTCTTTGGAGGGCGAAATTGTTTCCGCACCTTACATCGATTTGACCATTTCCGTTATGCGTGATTTTGGCGCAAAAGTAAATGAAACCGGCCCGCACCAATATTCCGTCGAAGCCGGCAAAATCTATAAGGGCCGCGACTATTTTGTCGAAGGCGATGCCTCCAGCGCCTCCTATTTTTTTGCCACAGCCGCCATTTTGAAAAAGCCGGTCAGAGTTCATGGCCTTGGGTCTTCAAGCCGGCAGGGCGATATGCGGTTGTTGAAGGTCCTGGAAAAACTGGGCTGCACAATTGATTCCGGTGACAACTGGATAGAAGTAGCCTGCGACGGTTTGCTGGAGGGCGACTTTACCTTCGATTTGAATGATATGCCGGATATGGTGCCGACGCTGGCCGTGCTGGCGGCTTTCCGCAGGGGACAAACGGTCGTCACCAATGTTGCACATCTGCGGTTGAAGGAAAGCAATCGTTTGGGTGCATTGGCTACCGAATTGAGCCGCATCGGCATTGCCGTTTCTGAAACCGCCGACGGTCTGGTCATTCAGGGAGGCATTCCGCGGCCGGCGCAAATTGAGACTTACAACGACCATCGCATCGCCATGAGTTTCGCCGTTGCGGGGCTTGCTGTCCCCGGCATCGAAATCATGGACAAGAAGTGTGTGGATAAATCTTTCCCGAGGTTTTGGGAGGAATTAAAGAAAGTATGAATGTTGTCCTGATCGGTTACCGGGCCTGCGGAAAATCAACAGTGGGAAAACTGCTGGCCGATAGATTGAAAATTGCTTTTCTGGATACTGATTTGCTGATAGAAGAGAGTCTCGGCATGCCCATCAAAGAAATTGTAACAGTTCGGGGCTGGGACTACTTTCGCGCCAGAGAAAAAGAAACTGTTCAAAAGCTGGCCCAAAAAGGGGAATGTGTGATCGCCACCGGCGGCGGTGTGGTTTTGGACGAAGAAAATGTCGGCGTGCTCAAAAAGATCGGTTGCGTCATATGGTTAAAGGCGCCGGTTGCGGATATTATTGAAAGGTTGAAGCAGGATGAAAAAACTGATAACTTACGCCCGCAATTCACGGATGGTAATCTGGCCGAAGAAACCAACATGGTGTTAGAAAAGCGAATTCCCCTGTATCAAAAGGCTGCCGATTATGCTCTGGATACGGCAGGTAAGATCGCTTCTCAGGTAGTGGACGAGATTTGTGCATATCTGCTGCAATGTGATGGTGTTCAGGCGACGGGAGTGTAACAAGTATGGCCGGCAATACAACAGGCGTTATATTTCGGGTGACAACGTGGGGAGAATCGCACGGCCCGGCTTTGGGGGCTACTATTGACGGCTGTCCCGCCGGTCTGGTAATTAAAGAAGCCGATATCCAGCAGGCGCTGGACCGGAGAAGACCAGGGAAAAATATCGCCTCGACAACGAGGGGGGAGGGCGATCGAGTTGAAATTCTGTCGGGAGTTTTTGAAGGCAGAACAACCGGCACCCCTGTTTCGCTGCTGATCAGGAATTCCGATGCGCGGTCTTCTTCCTACGATGAACTAAAAGATATTTTCCGTCCCGGCCACGGCGATTTTACTTACCTGCAAAAATATGGTATTCGTGACTGGCGCGGCGGCGGACGTTCATCCGGCCGGGAAACCGCAGCGCGGGTCGCCGCCGGCGCCGTAGCCGAAAAGCTGATTGGCCTGGCGGGCATGGAAGTGCTGGCCTACACAAAGGCTATCGGTGGAATCGATGTAAATTACGACAATATGCCCAAAGGCAGGGCACTGCGCCGTAAAGTACGTGGTAATCTTCTCTTTTGTCCCGACGAGGAAGCCGCGCAGGCCATGGAAAAAAGACTGGCAGCCGTGCGCGCAGAAGGAGACACTTTAGGCGGTGTTGTGGAAATCGTTGTGCAGGGCTGCCCTGCCGGACTGGGAGAGCCTGTCTTTGAGAAGGTGGATGCCGTTCTGGCCGCCGCCCTGATGAGCATCGGTTCGGTCAAGGCGGTGGAGATCGGCGACGGTTTCGCCGTGGCTGAAAGGTGCGGTTCCGAAGTCAACGATCAAATGGGCAAAAAAGGATTTCTCAGCAACCATGCGGGCGGCATCCTTGCGGGGATAACCAGCGGCGAAGAAATAATAGTGCGGGTATACTGCAAACCGATACCATCCATTGCTCAGGAGCAGCAAACTCTCGATGAGCAGGGAAGGGTAAAAAAAATCAAGATTCAGGGCAGGCATGATATATGTGTGCTGCCGAGGATTGTTCCGGTTTGTGAAGCGATGGTCAGCATTGTGCTGGCCGATTTTTGGCTCAGGCAGAAGGCGGCAGGAATATGAAAGAAGCTGTTATCGGCATTATAGGCGGCACCGGCGGCATGGGGCGCTGGTTTGCTGAATTATTGCAAAAGGAAGGCTATACCGTCCATATCTGGGGGAGAAAATCGCCCATGAGCATTAAAGACCTGGTTGATCTTTGCAACGTGCTGGTTATATCAGTGCCTATTTCCGCTACTGCCGAGATGATTAAAAAAGTCGGACCGCTCGTGAGCTCCGACAAACTTTTGATGGATTTGACATCGATCAAAAAAGAGCCGGTGGAATTGATGCTGGCGCATTCGCCGGCCGACGTCATCGGCTGCCATCCGCTTTTTGGACCGCTGCTGGAAGAAGTTAAAGGTCAAAATGTTGTGCTCTGCCCGGCCCGGGGCAAAAAATGGCTTGTCTGGTTGAAGTCAATCCTGAACAAGAATGGTTTGGTGGTGACGGAAAAAACGCCGGAAGAGCATGATGAAATGATGGCGATTGTTCAAGTACTCAACCATCTTAACACGATTTCTTTGGGTCTGGTACTGGCGGAGACCGGAATCGATTTCGTAGAAGCAAGTAAATTTTTCACGCCGATTTTCCACAAGAAGGTAGAAATAATAAAAAAAGTTTTTACCGAAAATCCGGGGCTTTATACCGATATCATTACGCACAATCCGTCAACGGAGAAGATGATCGACCTTTACGCAAAAATTCTGGCAGACATTCGCTCCACTGTAAAATGGGGAGACGGATCGCGTTTAAAGGAAGAGATGGAGAAGGCGGCCAGGAAACTCTTCTGATTCGATTCCTCAATCCAGCGCTGCCTCCTCCTGGACGCTGCGGTATCACAATCTATTGGAAAACGGAATAACATCAATCCACGCCTGCAGGCTGATTCGGCGAAGGTTTCGCGATTTTCGCCAGTTTTACCTGTTTGCGGCCGGCCCGTTTTGCTCTGTAGAGGGCATGATCCGCAGCCCTGAGCACAGCGTCCCCCGTTTGTCCGTGATCGGGGTATACCGCTACTCCCTGAGAAACAGTAATATTATTCAATGTTGTTCCATGGTAATTGATTTTTAATTTCTGGATTTCCTGCTGCAGCATTTCCGCCCGTTTTTTAGTGACTT
>DAOQVG010000084.1:0-7136 GCA_035341435.1 Smithellaceae bacterium | reverse complement strand
AGCCAATACCATCGGCGCGGAACCGGTGATTACAACAACGACGGAGGCGCTCAAGTCGCTCATCGTTGGTATCGGCTGCCGTCGGGGAGCGAAAGCTGAAGTGATTGTCGAAGCAATAAAGAAAGCGCTGTCGGAAATAAAGGCCGATCCGGAGGAGGTAAGGCTCCTTGCTTCCGCCGACATTAAAGCAGGGGAAAAAGGGCTTATCGAAGCCGCAGATCGTATGGGTATCCCTCTTCGCCTCATCACTTCCGGGGAGATCAGAGAGGCCAAAAAGGTCTTCGCCGGTTCGGAGCTTGCACAGAAAAAAGTGGGTCTGCCGGCTGTTGCGGAACCGGCGGCGCTTCTCGCGGGAAAGCATACGAGACTAATTCTGGAGAGGATAATATGGAAAAGCATAACGGTGGCAATTGCACGGGAAAACTTTACGTAGTCGGCATCGGCCCCGGCGGCCCGGAAGACCGGACCAGACGTGCTGAAAAAGCGATTGCCGAAAGCAATGTCGTGGCCGGTTATAAAATGTATCTTGATCTTATCAAAGATCTGACGGAGGGGAAAAAGATCATCTCCTCAGGTATGACCAGGGAAGTGGAACGCTGCCGCGCCGCCCTCGATAGCGCCGCGCAAGGTAATGTGGTAGCTCTCGTCTCCTCGGGAGATGCCGGTATTTACGGCATGGCGGGCCTGGCCCTCGAACTGAACCACGCATTGGAGTTCCATGTGCCCATCGAAACCATACCCGGTGTGACATCGGCCACGGCTGCAGCCGCAAGAATAGGATCGCCGCTGATGCTCGATTTTGCCGTCATCAGCCTGAGCGACCTGCTCCTTTCCTGGGAAACAATCCGGAAAAGAATCGAAGCCGTAGCCGGGGCTGATCTTGTTATTGCCCTTTATAACCCAAAAAGTAAAAAAAGGACTTTGCATTTGAAAGAGGCTGTGGCCATTCTTTTAAATTGCCGTCCCGGTTCCACGCCGGTCGGCATTGTGACCGATGCAGGACGTCCCGACGAGAAAATTGTCCTGACAAGCCTCGACAAAGTTTTGGAAGCAGAGATAAATATGACCAGCATCGTCATCATCGGCAACAGTACTTCTAAAATCATTGATGGAAAATTCATTACCCCCAGGGGTTACCGGATATGATACTGCTTATGGGAGGCACGAGTGAAACCTCTCCCATCGCCGTTAGTCTTGCCCGCGCCGGATACCGCGTTCTGGTTTCCTGCGCCACGCAGATTAAGCTGGACACAGGCTCTCACCCGAATATAACCCTGCGCAGGGGGATGCTGGATGCCAATGAGATTTGCTCACTCGTCAAAGCTCAGGGGATTGCTCTCATTATAGATGCCGCTCATCCTTACGCCACCGGCGCCCACGCCGCGGCCCGTGAAGCGGCCCGGCTCGCGGCCATACCTTACCTTGCTTATGTACGTCCGGCCGACGCCGCGTATACAGGAGCCGGAATTATCTACGCCGCCGATCATCACGAGGCGGCGAAGGCGGCCTTCGCCGCAAATAAACCAGTACTTCTTACAACCGGTTCCAGAAACCTCGCACCTTACGCCCGCGAGGCGAAGAGAACCAGCATTCCGCTTATCGTCCGTGTTCTGCCGGAAAAATCGTCCCTGGAAGCCTGCCGGGCCGCGGGCATCCCGGAAGACCGTATCATCGCCGCGCGGGGCCCCTTTTCTCTTGAGGAAAACCGTGACGCCATCAGAAGATTCGCCGTCGGCGTCGTCGTCACCAAGGACAGCGGGCAAGCGGGAGGAGTAAGGGAAAAGATGGAAGCCGCCCGCCGGGAAGGCTGCACCGTAGTTGTCGTCCAGCGGCCCGCAGTTCCGTCAGCCCCTTCCTTTTCAGATCCATCGCTCCTTCTGGAGCACATAATAAGCATACACCCCGCTTGAAAAATTAACCAAAAGAGGATATATCTTTAATAAATCAGCTTGGAAAAGCAGATTTTCAATTAACTTCCTAATATTACGGGTGTATCCATGACAGAAAGAGAACCGGAAAAATGGTTGAAAGTTGAAATAGCGGCGAGTGCGGAATTAATGGATGCACTGGGAAATTTCCTGACGGAAACCGGCGCCCAGGGCGTATTTCAGGAAACACTGGAACCTCCGTTTGCGGAGGATTTTGCCGAAGTTCCGGCTTGGGAGACAATAAAAGCTTACTTTCCCCATGATGTGCGTTGCGAAAAACGAATCTCCGCCATACAAAAATACCTGGCGAGCTTAAAAGAAGTATTTCCTGATCTTCCGGCGCCGGTTTTGGAAACGGAAATCATCAGTGACCCGGATTGGGGCGAACAGTGGAAAAAATATTTCAAGCCGATTCGCGTCAGCAGCAATATTATCGTTAAACCTACGTGGGAAAGATATACGCCGTCGAGCCGTGACATCGTTATTGAGATCGATCCCGGCATGGCTTTCGGAACCGGTCAGCACGCATCCACCAGAATGTGCATTGAAGCATTGGAAGACATCATCATGAAGGACCGTAAAATTGCCGAGTGGAGAGTTCTCGATGTGGGTTGCGGCACCGGAATTTTAGGAATCACGGCGGCAAAACTCGGAGCCGGCGATGTTATCTGTCTGGATATCGATAAAAAGGCGACGGAAATCGCCGGGGAAAACGCCGCGATTAATCTGGTCTCCGACCGGCTGCATATTGTTAGTAAAGATGCAGCGGCAATCAAGGAGAAAAGAAATTTAATAATCGCCAATTTGACTTCCAAACTGTTGTTAAAACTGCGCCATCACCTGACGCAGTTGCTTGAGCCGGAAGGTTATCTGATTATCTCCGGCATTATCGAACAGGACGCCAAAGAGATCGAAGAAAATTTTTCAGAAGCGCCGCTGATTCCAAACAGAGTCATTACCGAAAAAGAATGGGTCTGCTACGTATTCAAAAAAGCGACATCCGCCGCATAGTTTACGGGAAAATTTTTTATACCATAACTTACTGTATTGTCACCGAAGGGCCTAACATTGACCATTCCCAGAATTTACAGTCCGGTTGCCCTGGAAAAAGGAAACCTTTGCGAACTGGGACAAGACAACTACAAATATTTAAAGCAGGTTTTGCGTCTGGAACCGGGAGATCGCATCAACGTCTTTGACGGTTTTGGCCATGAATTTACCGCGACAATTAAAAACTTTACCGCCGACAGTGTTGCCGCGGAACTGGGAGATGAAGTACAAACAGCCGGCAGAGAAATTAAAATAACTCTGGGGCAGGCTCTTCCTAAGGCGGGTAAAATGGATGTGATTGTGCGCACAGCCGCAGAACTGGGTGCGGATGCGATCATACCTTTTACCGCCGAGCGCTCGGTAAGCCGCATCACCCTCGAGAAAAATCCGCTGAAAACCGCCCGCTGGCAAAAGATCGCCCGTGAAGCCGCCCGCTGCTCGCGCAGTGCACAAATAACGCAGGTATTGCCTGTTGCCTCTTATGAAAAAATGCTTGCCTGTGCAGACGGGCAGGACCTCAAAATGATTTTCTGGGAGGAAGAAGATCAAAAAAGCATTAAGGATATTCTTACCGATCAGACATGGGAAAAGGCCGGAGACGTCTTTATTATCGTCGGGCCGGAAGGGGGCTTGTCCAGTAATGAAATTGCGAGGGCAAGGGAAGCCGGTTTCATTTCCGTGAGTCTGGGCAAACAAATTCTTAAGGTGGAAACAGCGGCAATGGCTATAATTTCCATAATCCAGTACGAAAAAGGAATCTTCAGCATTACTTCCAGGAGAAAAAATGACTGTCTATAGATTTGCCGGTTTCTGGCGACGCTTCGTAGCCTTCACTGTCGATACGATCATCATTAACATTGTTTTTTCTTTTTTGGGAGTGATTGTGGCGACCGCATTTATCATGGGTTCAATGTCGGTTGACAATCTTGCCTGGATCGCTGATGTGACCGATCCGGCGCGCGTCACCCCCGTTTCCCTTCTGATAGGCGCCTGTTATACAATTCTAATGATCGCCTATTTTACTTATTTTCACGGCATAAAAGGCCGCACGCCGGGGAAAATGCTGATGGGGCTGCAGGTTGTGTCGGCTGACGGCACTCCTCTCGACTTCGGAGCATCCTTTTTAAGATCAGTAGGCTATTTGGTCTCCAGCTTATTGTTTACTTTCCCTCTCGGGTTTATCTGGGCGGCTTTTGACAAAAAAAAGCAGGCCTGGCACGACAAGATAGCCGGAACTGTAGTTATAATCAGGTCCAGTGAAAATGAAACCGCCGGTCTGAATATTCCGGAACCGCCGGCAATTTCCAATGCAACACGAAAAGAAGAAGGTCAAACCGCAACCGGCGATAAGGCGGAAACAAACGATAATCCGGCAGACGGCGATCAAAAAATACCTTGACAAAAGGTACCATATTATATAGACGAAAGCCTGCTTTTTACAGTATTTTGAATAAATTCATGGGCCGGTAGCTCAGTCGGTAGAGCATCGGACTGAAAATCCGAGTGTCGACAGTTCAATTCTGTCCTGGCCCACCAGCGAAATTAAGGGGTTGTAAGCCGCAAAGTCGGTTTGTAACCCTCTTTTTTTATGGCAACGCTAAATTTGTGCCAACTCCCGGTCTATGTCTGTCCATAACCTCTATTGATGCCTTGAGGCTTTCCGGATTATGCCTTTCTTCTTCCTCGAAGGTGATGACATTGTTCATATTATATTTTTTGACGCGACGGACGAGGTTATCATTTACCCCACCGTCTATCAAGGTTTCCCCGGGACTCACTTCGCTCGACCTTAATAGAAACATCTTTTCTCGTGTTCTAGAATAGAGTGGAGAAATAGGCAAAAACTGGCTCTGATGAAAGATTGTATTAAAAAAACTTTGTCTTCTATATTCAAAGATAAAGGGAAATATACCTTGTTCTATATAGTGATCATATAAAATTTGTGAAATAATAATTACTAAAAAAGGAGGTGATAAGAAGATCTGCGTTGTCCTTGGAAAAATGATTATTTGTATTGAAAGATTTAGCATAAGTTTAGAGATTCAGAGTAGATGCTGTAATATTAAGTAATAACTGAAAGGAAATGTCACAAATGAGTAATAAGCGCATATTTGAACGCTATGGATTAAATCAAATCACAGATGCACCGGATTATGTTAAGGTTAGCATTGAAGGGCAAGCAGTTCGCCTGGTAGATTTGGCAGTGGGAGGTATGTATGTTCTTTCAATGTTGCCTATTTCTCTTGGACAAAAAAAGATTTCTATCAATATCCAAAATCGCGATCATATAGATATGAGCGGCCATGTTGTCCGAGTGATTAAGGAAGGAGAAGTTTGGGGAATCGGAATAGACTTTCTAATATATAAATATAATATGCAATGAAGAAGAAAATTGTTCAACGTGACCTATAGAAATTAAAAAAGAGTGTTGTTTGATAACTATTCTTATCAAGCTCTGATATTCGGCATAATTGTTCGCTAAATTTTCCTTGATGCTTTTCCCTTTAGTATTTTACGTTTGTAGGGAAAACATGGGCTAATAAGTTCGAATTTCAAGACCTTTATATAGAACATAGTTTAAGAAAACTTATTCCTTTCTGATTGGCTCAATTTAGAGATTATCCACTGTACTTACCACCACGCTTACATTCAAGATTATCATTCTTAATCAGGAAGTAGTTGATATGTTACTAAACCGAAAAAAATAATCCTCGGATTAATACTCCGCGGCGGTTTTTGATAAAATCGTTCTGGACACAATCGGAAAGAGAAGAAACAGACGGAATAGACGGAAAAGACGGGAACAGATGGAATTTTACATTTGCCTATTTTTTAGGTAGTTACGGGAAATCAATCTATAAATCAAAAGGGTTAAATTTATTATTTATTTTGCTTTTTTAGAACTGAAAATCCGAGTGTCGACAGTTCAATTCTATCCTGGCCCACCAGCGAAATTAAAGACTTAGCCAAACATGGTTAAGTCTTTTTTCTTTTCTTACAGGGATGTGTTTTAAAGACTTCTACGAGACAGCACACTGCCAAATTAGCCGAAATCAAAAATTACCATTTTTAATTTTGCATAGAGTAGCGCGTTTATGTTGATTCGTGGTTAACGACGTCCCATCTTTCCAACTTTTCAAAAGCATCTTGAGCTGCCTTTTTAAGTAAATTCATTCGAACAGGCTTGACAAAATAATCGTCAAAACCGGCAGCACGACACTCCAGAAGACCAAAAAGATTGTTGTAACCGGTCATTGCATGGATGATGCAAATCTGATTTTCTATTCTTATTTTCTTGCAGAGTTCAATACCACTCAGTCTATTCATTGTCGTTGCCGGAAATCTTGTTGATATTAATAATTCGACTGAATCCCGCATAATCTTGAGTTTCGAAATTTTTGATTTTCATCAGCTTTTTTGTAATATCACTCATCCTTTGAATTTGCTCGTTGATGGTATTAAGTTTTGTATGGATTTTATGATTTTCTGAAAGATTCAATAACATTTCGGAGTATCCGGAAATGATCTGCATGGGCTGATTCATTTCATGACAAATTGTTCCCGCCATTTCCAGGATCCCCTGAAGTTTCTCCATGCGCAGCCTCTCTTGCTCCGCCCACTTCCGGTCGGTGACATCGCGAAATGTCCAGATTCTTCCGTAATATTTTCCATCTTTACCCAAGACGGGTGATGAATAACGGTCCAGAAACATACCGTCTTTAAACTCGATTTCGTCCCGACTGGTTTCAGCAGGCTGGTCATAGAGATACAAGACCTTCTTGAGGAACTGATCCGGGTATTTGGTTATGCTCGTTACATACTGCAGCAGTGGTGTGTCATCCTCATCATCCCGGATGTGCTGAGGAACTTTCCAGATGTCGAGGAGACGTTGATTTACCAGAATTCTTTTACCTTCACCATCAACAATCAGGATGCCATCGATAGTGGCTTCAACCTGCGCCTCCAGCAAGGCTGTTTTCCAGATAAGTTCCTGTTCCGCCCGCTTGCGGTCCGTAACATCCTCTATTGCGACAATTAAACCCTGGGAGAGATCTTCTCTTTGAAGAGGCACGGCTGTTAGGATAACATCTCGCAATACGCGATCTTTACGCTGAAGCCTCGTTGAGACAGAAGCAAGACTTTGTGGCGACAGAATTG
>DAOQVG010000083.1:0-7152 GCA_035341435.1 Smithellaceae bacterium | reverse complement strand
TAATCGGTTTAAGATTATTATCCACCCGGATCTCCGCATCCCACGGCATGACCTGATAAAGATTAAAACGAGGCGTCTCGGCTACAAGACGGTAACGGCTGTCTTTAAAATCAAAACCAAATCCTTCCACTTTTTCTATCTCTTTGGGAAAGTCGTAAACGAGCGCTTTCATATGAGAATCAAGATTTTCCCAATAATCGAAAAAGTCTTCCTCACTGGATTTGTCAACTAAACGCAGTCTCTCTATCTCCTGTTTGAGATAAATGAGTTGCTCCCTGCTCATACCCAGGTATCCCTCGCCCCAAATCTGGCAGTTGAATAGCAGCAATTCCATATAGTCTGAAGCTGTCTGCCATAAAGTCGCTGCTGGAATTTTCTTTTTTTGTTCGGTATCCCAGAAAGACCGGGATGCATTCCAATAAGGTTCCATGAATTCATTTGTATATTTCATCATGCCGATTGCCATTGTTAACGCTATCGATAATTGATGTTTGTGAACAGCCATCCATCTTTTCTGAAGAGGTAATCTTTTCATAATACTCCTTAATAATTTCAACCTGATATTTCGCCTGATAGCCGCCAGAGATCACGAAAAATCATTCCAAAGCGTAGCCGCAGGATAGCAATAAAAAAAATCAAGGAGTTAGCTAAAGCGCATAACTCCTTGATTTTATTGGTGCCTGGGGTCGGAATCGAACCGACACGTTGCCAGGCAACGAGGGATTTTAAGTCCCTTGCGTCTACCAGTTCCGCCACCCAGGCATGTTTTGGATATACTCGATTTTCAGGTGTTTTCCCAGTTTTTCTTTTTTCACCGCGAAACAAACACTGAAAATGCAGGATTTATCGTTTTTTTATGTTTCCTGTTCAACTATTTTTCCGAATGCGGGCGATTATTTACCTTAATTTGGCGCTGCTTGCAATAAAAAATGACAGCGCCGGCAAATTTAGCCGGCGGGAGCTGACCGGCTTCATTTCGCCCAGCGGCTGTAGAGGAAAAACCAGATCATCTTGGTGTATTCCCGCCCCACCTTTTTCCATTCGGCGGACGAAAGTTCCCAGAAGTTAGCCGGGGCTTTTTCATACGCCGTCGGCACAAAATAAAACTCCCTCTTTTCTCCTTTAAATACACTGGACACAATTAATTTTATTCTGCGCATATGATAAGGAGAACTGACAAAGGTGGCCGACTTAAGTCCGAAATCGGTCATCGTCTTTTTAGCCGCCATTATCTCCATGTGGGTGTCTTCATAAAAATCGGGGTAAGCGGAAGGGTTGTGGATTTTTTTCTTTTTCCCGGAATCGTGCAGCAACAGATTCGGCGACAACGATTTTACCAGCCCCTTGCCGGTCAATTGATCCGATACTCTGTTTACGTTATTATACGCCGGAATAATCAGATAATCGGCCTTCCCTTCATGAATTAACTCGTGGGCCTGCTTGCGGCGCGCACTGAAATCGGGCCCCAGCAGCAGAACTATGGCGTCCACTTTTTGATAGTCGGTGGAATAAAGCAGGTAACGGGGAGCATATACGGCGGCGCCGGCGATCAGCAGAATAATTAAGAGTAAGAGCAAAAGAGATGGTTTTTTACGTTTTTTCACTAAATAATCCTTAAAGATTGAAGCTATAATTTGCTTTTTAATTCGTGAAGCTTGTTGAGAGCGTCGAGCGGAGTCATTGAGGAAATGTTCAGATTTTTCAATTCGCTGATAACTTCATCTTCGCTTTCCATAAAAAGATTCAGCTGCGGATTTTCATTTTTGGCGACATTCAAACCACGCGCTATGCGGGGCATGCCGATTTCGTCAAATTCCCCTTTCTCCAGATTATGCAAAATTTCTTTGGCGCGCGCAATCACCTCCTGAGGGACACCGGCGATCCTCGCCACTTCAATGCCGTAACTGCGGCTCGTGCCGCCCTGCATGATCTTGCGCAAAAAGATTATTTTATCCTTCCACTCTTTCACCGCAATATTATAATTCTTGGCGCCTTCCTTTGTTGCCGCCAGATCTGTTAATTGATGGTAGTGAGTAGCAAACAGAGTACGCACGCCCTTTTCTTTAAAATCATGAATGTACTCGGCGACCGCCCAGGCAATGCTCAATCCGTCGAAAGTTGAGGTGCCCCGGCCCACTTCATCGAGAATAACCAGGCTGCGCGATGTCGCATTTTTTAATATTTCCGCCACTTCCGTCATTTCGACCATAAAGGTGCTCTGACCGCGGGCCAGATTGTCCGCAGCGCCGACGCGGGTAAATATTTTGTCGACCACGCCGATTTTCGCCTTTGCCGCCGGAACGAAGCCGCCCATCTGCGCCAGCAGAACAATCAACGCCAGCTGCCGAATGTAGGTGGACTTTCCGGCCATGTTCGGGCCGGTAATGATCAGCAGTCTGTTGCCCGTGATGTCGAGCAGGGAATCGTTCGGCACGAAGCCGTCGCCCTTCAGAACCGCTTCGACGACCGGATGCCGTCCGTCGGTAATTATTATCTCGTCTTCGTCGTCCACATCCGGGCAGGTGTAATGATGCTTTTCGGCAACCTCGGCCAGCGCGACGAAAGCATCCAGGTCGGCAACCAGGGATGAATCCTTCTGTATATCATTTATATATTGGGCGATCTCGTCGCGAATATTCAGGTAAAGCTCATATTCCCTTTCCCGTATTTTTTCCTCAGCGTTAAGCACCGTCTGCTCGAACTCTTTGAGCTCCGAATTTATATAGCGCTCGGCATTAACCAGCGTCTGCTTGCGCACATAGGAATCGGGCACTAAAGCGGAGTTGGCCTTGGTGACTTCAATATAGTAGCCGAAGACGCTGTTGAACCCGACTTTCAGGGTGTTGATACCTGTCTTTTGCCTCTCCTGCAGCTCCAGCGCGGCGATCCATTTTTTAGCGTCGCGGCTGATTGATTTGAGCTTATCCAGTTCGTCGTCAAAACCGGCTCGAATAAAATCGCCTTCCCGGATGTTTTGCTGCGGGTCATCCGCTATGGCCCGGCCGATAATATCCGCCACTGCGGGCACAGCCGATAAACTTTGCCGAATATCCGCCAACGCCGGGGCGGTAAATTCAGCCAGAATTGCTTTTAATTCGGGAATCGCCTCCAGCGACACTTTCAACGCCACAAGATCACGGGGATTGGCCACTCTCAGGGCGACGCGTCCGGCCAATCTCTCCAGATCATAAATGCGCGACAGGATTTTGCGCAGATTCGCCCGTTCCAGGTGGTTTTCCTTGATCTCCGCGACGGATAAAAGCCTTGCCCGTATTTTTTCCACATCCACCAGCGGATAATTCAGCCACCAGCGCAAGCGCCTCGTTCCCATCGGCGTCAGCGTTTCGTTGATCAGTCCGAAAAGAGACCCGGCCCGCGAGTTGTCGAAAATTGTCGTAAACAACTCCAGATTCCGCCGCGCCGTATCATCGATGATGAGATAGTTATCCGTAGCGTACCATTTTATTTCGTTTATATGCTGCGGCTGGATTTTCTGGGTTTCGGTGACATAGCGCAAAACCGCGCCGGCGGCCGCCGCTACCGCCTCCCGCCCCGCAATGTTGGCCGCGGCTATTTTTTCAGTGGTAAAAATATCCTGCAGCAGATTCTGCGCCTGTTCATAGTTAAAATAATCTTCAGCGAGATAATTTATACAACTCTGCGGCCATTGCTTTTCTAAATTTTTCAGCAATACTTTGTCGGAAAAAGATTTCGGGACGATCAATTCCTTGCAATCAAGTCCGGCTATGGCGGTCAGCAGAGATTCGCGGTCGGAAAATTCACTTAGCTGAAACTCTCCGGTGGAAATATCCACAAAAGCAAGACCGAACATTTCCGCATGAAAGGAAAAGCCGGCCAGAAAATTGTTTTCTCCCGACGTCAGATTTTCCGCATCCAGCAGAAGACCCGGTGTAATTACCCGGATCACTTCTCTCTTCACAATTCCCTTTGCTTTTTTCGGATCCTCCACCTGTTCGCAGACGGCGACTTTAAATCCCTTTTCCACCAGCCGGGTAATATAAGATGATGCGGCATGATAAGGGAAGCCGCACAGGGGAACGCTGTCTTCCTTTCCTTTGTTGCGGGAGGTTAACGTTATTTCCAGGATGGGGGCGACCAGCGTGGCATCTTCAAAAAACAACTCGTAGAAATCGCCCATGCGGTAGAGCAAAATACAGTCGGGATATTTTTCCTTGATCTCCACATACTGCTTCATGGCGGGAGTTAAATTCAATGTCGCCCCTACTCCCATCTGCCGCCACCTTTATGGCTCATATCAATGTAATTCGGATTGTCCGGTCTGTTTGGCCCGGAATTGCCGGAAACAATGAAGCGATTGGCTAACCAGCTCACCAGACTTATCACCAGCGCGCCGAAGAGTGCGGCAAAAAACCCTCCGACTTCAAATCCGTCCACAAAATAGGCGACCATCTTCAGCAGAAATGCATTTATAATAAAGGTAAAGAGCCCCAGCGTCAGTATGTTCAAAGGCAGGGTAAAAATAATCAACAACGGCTTAATAACTATATTGACCAACCCCAGAAGTCCCGCAGAAATGATCGCCGTCGTCAGGGAATCCACGTGAATTCCGGGAATGAGCATCGAGGAGAGCAAAATTGCCACCGTAATGATGAGCCATCGTGTTAGAATTATCATTGTTGTTGTTCCTTCAAAATTCAGGTCTTTTAAGTTTACTAATTCCGGCCCGCCGCTTAGTTTTCACGTCCGGAGGCCGTTGTTGTTTTCGCGGATCTGAAAAACATCCAGGCGGCGCTGAAACCGCCCATGACGGAAGTCCTGTTTTTTACCAGGGGACTGTCTTCAAAAACGGCGCCGTGGAGGAAATCAGCACTGACAAAGGCATTGAAAATAAACTGCTTGTATTCTTTTTTTAAGCCCACGGTCAGCGTCGAGCCGCTGTAACCTCCATCGGCTGAATATGCCGGCCTGACCGGCGTGGCATAAGCCTGTTCCACCGAGTAGTAATAATCGTGATAAGAGCTGTCGGCAAACACCGGTCCTGCGGATATTCCTAAGTTTATTCCTGTTTCAGGAATGATGTCATCCAGTTCCAAATTAATCCGGGGACTGAATATCCATCCTTCGTGGTGCATGGAAGAAAAATCGGTGGAAAATACCGCCCTCACCGGCAGATTTAAACTCAGTTTATAATTATCCGGCCTGCTTTCCAGAATAATTATTCTCAGGGCCGGCCCCAGCTCGAAAGTGGGATCCAGATCCGGCATGCCGGCGCGGGCGCTGTTGTCGGAACTGTCGACCGGAACGGATCCGAATATGCTGAAATCCAGAAGAACCCGGTCCGTTTTAAATACCCGTCCGGAAATGCGCCGTTCGTCCACTCTTAAAATATCGCCGCGGTAAATTATATAAGGATACGGCAAAACATAAAACTTGTATTCATCTGAGCCCCGATAATCGGGCATGTGCAGAAATGCAGCGCCAATCCCCACTTCCCAGAGCGGTTTTTCTGCACTGACAGAACTTTCCGGCAATAAAAAAATCAGCAATAACAGCACAAAAGTTGAAATACAGCGCCGGATGTCCATCCTCACCTCATAGTAAGTATCGAAAATCTTAAAAAGCTTCCATATTTGTCATTCCGGGCTCCTAGCCAGACGTATGCCGGGTGACCAGGAATCCAGGCATCATCCCCGCGAAGGCGGGGAACCAAACCATTTTTTATGGATTCCTGCTGCCGCAGGAATGACAAAGTAGTTTTATACGTTTTTCAAAGGTCTCGTACCCGCTCGCAAATTAATTCTGGAGCAATCGGGCCAATGTCGCGAGCTTAAGAAATTTAACCTTCAAATCCCCCTTGAGACTGTGTCATAATTACTTTTTTGTCATTCCGTCCGGCCTTCGCCGGTATGACGATTATTGGGATAATTTTTCTATTACCACAAATCCCCTTTTTCTAAAGGGGGATCAAGGGGAATTTTTATTCCACTTTGTAACATCTCCGCCAACCCCTCTTAAAGAGGGAGCTTTAGTGCTTAAGTTCCTGACGTCAGCAGCCGGGCGGCGATAGTTTTGCCCAATTCCCGGCATTTGGCCAGCACCACCTCGTCGGGCACCTGCTTGGACGATACACTCTCGGCGGCGATCTCTACTTTCATTTCTTTCAGCATTTCCTCCAAATGACGCACCGACTCGCCGCTCCACCCATAGGAACCGAAAGACGCACCGATCAGATTGGCGGGCTTTAAGCCCTTCAGGTAAGTCATCACATCCGCCATTGCCGGCAGAATGTTATTGTTTAAAGTGGAGGAACCGACTATTAAAGCGCCGGCTTCTAAAACTTCATAGACAACGTTGCTGCGATGCACCTCATTAACCGGCATCATTTTCACCTTAACCCCCTCCTCCGCCAAAGACTCGCTGATCGCCCGGGCCATCTTTTCCGTGGAATGCCACATGGTGGCATAAACCACAACGGCCTTGGCCGTCGGTTTCTGCGCCGCCCATTTCTGATAAAGTTCAACAATTCTGCCCAGATCTTTCCGCCAGACGGGGCCGTGGTCAGGGGCAAAATACTTTATGTCCCAGCCTTTTGCCTTTACTTTTTCCAGTGCTTTTAAAACAACCGGTGAATAGGGCAGAACAATATTGGCATAGTACGTTGCCGCTTCGTATTCCAGAGTCGCCGCAGGAATTTCATCATCAAATCTTTCCAAAGACGCCAGGTGCAGGCCAAAGGCATCCTGGGAGAATAAAACCTGATCCTGCGCAAGATAAGAAAACATGCTGTCCGGCCAGTGAATCATGCGGGTTTCCATGAAATTTAATTCCATGTCGCCCAGGCTTAAACTCTCCCCTTCTTTAACGGCGGTAATTTCGTGTTCATCATGAAAAATATCTTTCAGCGCCTTAATGCCGAGGGCCGACGCAAAAACTTTTTCCGGTTTGATCAGGTCGATCACTTCGGCCAGGCAGCCGGAATGGTCCATTTCCGAATGATTGGAAATGATATATTTGATCTGCGAGGGATCAACGACAGACTTGATCCGGGCCAGCATTTCATCTTTGAAGGGCGCCTTGACTGTGTCAATGAGGGTAATTTTCTCGGCCATAATCAGATAGGCATTATAGGTGCTGCCGCGCGGGGTCGTGTAACCGTGAAAATCACGAATC
>DAOQVG010000082.1:0-7255 GCA_035341435.1 Smithellaceae bacterium | reverse complement strand
GGCGGATTTTCCCATAAAAAGTCATTTGTCCTTGTTTTGAGACCTGAATAAACACATATAACCAATTTTGTCATTCCTGCGAAAGCAGGAATCCAGTAAAAAATGGTTTGGTTCTCCGCATTCGCGGGGACGACGCCTGGATTCCGGGGCATCCGGTATACACCCGGCTGTGAGCCCGGAATGACGAACATGGAGGTTGTTCAAAGTTCTCGTTCTGCTGCTGCGGGTTTATCAGCGATGACGGGCAAATGCAATGAAAAAACCGTCGTCATGCCGGACTTGATCCGGCATATGGTAATTTAAATTAGTTGTATACCGGTCAGCGAGACTGAGTCGTGAAGAATTTTTGTATGGAACAAGGGGTTGCAACACCTTATCCTGTTATTAGGTCATTCTATCTTCTTAACAACCCCGCCGTCCTCCGGTAGAAGACGGCGGGGGTATCCGGTTTATGCCGTTTTAATCGAGGCAGGCAAAGCCAGCCTCGAGACTCGAATTGCTCTTAGGCCGCTTTAATCGGAACTTTCGTTCCTTTGGCCTTGGCTGTCTGGCTCTTCGGAATCGTGATATTGAGGACGCCGTTTTTAAAGCTGGCTTCGGCCTTATCCGATTCGATTTCCTCGGTCAAAGGAATTACCCGATTGAAGGAACCGTAAGAACGCTCCATGTAATAATAGTTTTTCCCTTTGTCTTCCTTTTCTTCTTTCTTTTCCCCCTTGATGGTAACGACGTTGTCAGTTACTGTTACTTCAACATCTTTTTCTTCCACACCGGGAAGTTCAGCTTTGATGATAAATTCCTTTTCGCTTTCTTTTACATCAACCGTCGGCATAAAACTGACCTCGCCGCTCCGGTAAAATCCGCGTGGAACAATATCAAAACCACGGAAGAAATCATCGAACAAACTATTCATTTCACTTTGTAAAGAATAGAAGGGATGATAATCTTCGGCTTTACCTTTCCTTTTTACCGTCGGTAATAAATTTTTGACTTTCATAATTATTCCCCTCCTTTTTATGTTCATGCCGCTTTAATGGTAATTTTCTTCGGTTTCGCTTTCTCCGCTTTCGGCAGTTCCAAACGCAGTACACCGTCCTTTACTGTTGCGCAGATCTTATCACGGTCTATTTCATCAGATAAGGTGAAGGATCTTTCGTAATCGCCGATTTCATATTCGGAATAAACAATGCTTCTGTCTTTTTCTTCATCAATGTTCACGTGACCGGAAATTGTCAGATTATTTTTCTCCAATTCTACTTCAACGCTCTTTTCATCTACTCCGGGCATATCCGCAATCAAAAATATAGCTTCTTTAGTTTCATAAATATCCACACGCGGCACGAAAGTTTTAACATTACGAATTCTTTCACCGGCTGATACGTTTTCTGTCTTCTGCAGGCCTTTATCGGACATTGTTAATCGACCTCCTTTATGGTTCGTTTATTTTAATCTTCTTGGGCTTACTCTCTTCCAGGCGCGGTAGCGTGATGCTCAGGATGCCTTTTTCATAGTGCGCAGCTACTTTTTTCGGGTCAACGGGAAAAGACAACTGGATTTTCCGTTTGAAACCACTGCGGTCTCTTTCCTGCCGCAGATAGGTTTCACCCTCTTTAAGGGTTTCAATCTCGTTTGCTCCCGACAATGTTAAAATGTCACCGGTAACTTCAATATCAATTTTTTCCACATCTATTCCTGGCAACTCTGCGGTCACGACAGCGCTTTCATTGTTTTCCCAGATGTTAATCGCGGGATACTCCTGCGGCGCTCTTTGTTCGGCATTAGAAAAGAGCCTGTTTATTTCCCGCTGCAGATGAATCAAATCTGGAGCGACATCGGGGAATCTTCTAAATCTCCATAGCGTGGGTGTAAACATAAAACTTTCTCCTTTCCATCAATATTTTTTTATAAGCATTTGCTATCATTATTTATTTTCCCTTATTTAGAAAAAATATATTTATCAAAACATCGTTGTCAAGATTTGTCCTTGCAGGAAATATGACATTTATAAAAAAAGGAAAAATGATGAGAAAATTCCACCTGCTGCCCTTGACAGGGAATAGGTGCGTAAATATATTAGTGCCACTTTATAAGGGGATATTAATAGAATAATTATAGGTAAGTATGGAAGATCACATAATAAAAATTTTCAAAGAGAGCAACCGCGTCAAAGAGGCCTTCGTTAATGAAAACTTAAGCCGTCTGGTCGAGGTTGTCGAGGTCGTGACCGCGGCTTTGAAAGCAGGCAACAAAATTCTGCTCTTCGGCAACGGCGGGTCGGCGGCGGACGCGCAGCATCTGGCCGCTGAGTTTGTAAATCGTTTTGTGATCGAAAGGCCGCCGCTTCCGGCAATAGCATTGACCACCGACAGCTCGGTTATTACCAGCATTGGTAATGATTATGATTTTTCGGAAGTATTCAGCAAACAGATCAGAGCTATCGGCCAGGAAGGAGATATTGCCTGGGGCATCAGCACCAGCGGCAATTCCGTTAACGTTTTAAAGGGGATGGAGGCAGCCAAAAAGAAGGGATTGGTGACCGTCGCTTTTACAGGCAAGGACGGAGGAAGCATCGCCAGGATTGCTGATTTTTCCATCAATGTTTCTTCTTCAGTTACGGCTCGTATTCAGGAAGCTCACATAACGGCCGGTCATGCGATTTGTGATCTGGTCGATATTATGCTTTTTCAAAAGCCGGACTTAAACAACAATTAATTTTATGCAGGGGCAATGGTGAAAAGAAACAAGAAAGAACAAAGCGAACAGGTAAATGGGCAGGTTCAGGCCAACGAGATGCAAAATCAGGCCGAAGAAGTCAGTGTTGGTGACAGTGCTGCGGAAAGCAATGACTTAGCGGCAAAACTGGCGGAAAAGGAAAAAGAGGCGGCGGCTAATTATGATAAATATGTAAGAGCCGTTGCCGAACTGGATAATTATAAAAAGCGCGCCGTAAAGGAGAAAAACGAAATACTCAAGTACGGTAATGAAGAAATTGTTAAAGATATTCTGCCGTTTCTCGATTCATTGGACCGGGCGTTGGAGCATGCTGAAACAAGCAATGATATTGAAGCTTTTAAGGAAGGACTGAAGCTGATTCAGGATCAACTCTTTACCTGCCTTAAAAAGCATGGCGTGGAGGCTATTGAGTGTGCAGGAGAGGCTTTCGATCCCAACTTTCACGAGGCAATGATGCAGATGGAAAGCGCAGACCACGAAGACAATCAAGTTATCAATGAATTTCAAAGGGGTTATTTACTCAATGGCAGGCTTTTACGACCTTCCAAAGTTTGTGTATGCAAAAAAATATGTAAAGAAAATAATGTTGATGAATAAATAGGGGAGAACGGAGAATAAGGAGGATACAATGGGAAAAATTATCGGGATCGACTTAGGAACAACTAATTCATGCGTAGCTGTAATGGAGGGGGGAGACCCGGTCGTTATAGCTAATCAGGAAGGTAACCGTACGACACCATCTGTCGTTGCTATAGCGGAAAACGGAGAACGGTTGGTAGGGCAAGTGGCCAGGAGACAGGCGATTACTAATTCGGAAAATACTATTTATGCCGTCAAAAGATTGATCGGCCGGAAATATAATTCCAAGGAAGTTCAATACGACATTAAAATTATTCCTTATAAAATAACGGAAGCGCCCAACGGCGACGCCCAGGTTACGGCAAGAGGTAAAAATTATTCTCCGGCGGAAATATCAGCGATGATTCTGACAAAGATGAAACAGACGGCGGAAGACTATCTGGGAGAAAAAATTACGGATGCCGTTATCACGACACCGGCATACTTTAACGATTCTCAGCGACAGGCGACAAAAGACGCCGGCCGCATTGCCGGATTAAACGTTTTGCGTATTATTAATGAACCGACGGCGGCCGCTTTGGCCTACGGTCTGGATAAAAAGAAAGATGAAAAGATCGCCGTTTTTGACTTGGGCGGCGGTACTTTTGATATATCAATCTTGGAATTGGGTGAAGGTGTTTTTGAGGTTAAATCCACAAACGGCGACACCCATTTAGGTGGTGAAGATTTCGACCAGCGCGTAATGGACTACCTCGTGGCCGAGTTTAAGAAAGATCAGGGCATCGATTTAAGAAGCGATAAAATGGCGCTGCAGCGATTGAAAGAGGCCGCGGAAAAGGCCAAGATGGAACTTTCCTCGGCAATGGAAACCGATATTAATCTGCCTTTCATCACGGCCGACGCTTCCGGCCCCAAGCATATGAATGTTAAGCTGACCCGGGCCAAACTGGAAGCGCTGGTGGAAGAGTTAATCGAAAAAGTTGTCGGTCCCTGCCAGACTGCACTCAGGGATGCTAATTTGTCAACAAAAGATATCGACGAGGTCGTTCTGGTGGGAGGCATGACCAGGATGCCGCGCGTTCAGCAGAAGGTTAAAGAGATCTTCGGCAAAGAACCGCACAAAGGCGTCAATCCGGATGAAGTTGTGGCGATCGGCGCCGCCATTCAGGGAGGTGTTCTGGCGGGCGACGTAAAAGATGTTCTGCTGCTGGACGTTACCCCGCTTTCCCTGGGCATTGAAACCCTGGGTGGAGTGATGACCAGGTTGATAGAGAAGAATACAACGATTCCCTGCAAGAAGAGCCAGATATTCTCAACTGCCGCCGATAACCAGCCGGCGGTGAGCATTCATGTTCTGCAGGGTGAACGTCAGATGGCCGGCGACAACAGGACTCTGGGGCGCTTCGAGCTTGTCGGGCTTCCCCCCGCGCCGCGCGGCGTACCGCAGATAGAAGTAACTTTTGATATTGATGCCAACGGCATTGTGCATGTTCATGCGAAAGATCTCGGAACCGGCAAGGAACAAAGCATTAAAATTACGGCATCCAGTGGTTTATCAGAAGAAGAAATTCAGAAACTGGTGCGTGATGCGGAAGCGCACGCCGAGGAAGATAAAAAGCGCAAGGAATTAATTGAAGCCAGGAACCAGGCTGATTCGATGGTTTACAGTGTGGAAAAGAACATCAAGGAATTCGGTGATAAAGTTGATGCAGCGGAAAAAGCAAAAATTGAAGAAGCGATCGCCAAAACCAAAAAAGCGCTGGAAGGCGACGATATTGACGCCATCAAGAAGGCGCAGGATGAATTGATGAATGTATCCCACAAGCTGGCCGAAGCCATGTATGCAAAAACCGCCGGTGGACAGGGTGGTCCCCAGGCGGGCGGCGGCGCAGGGCAAGCCGGTCCCGAACAGGCTGCCGGGAAAAAGGACGAAGATGTAGTTGATGCTGATTTTGAAGATGTAAAATAATACTCGTTGATTCTCTTTGATTCAAAATTGGCGTAAAAGATAATTGAGCCCGGAGCTTGAAAATAGACTCCGGGCTTTTTTTATGGATTTAATCAGATGTTTATTGTAACTTCCGGTCAAAGGAAATTCTATGCGCTGCTTTTCTTACTTTTGGAAATTGCTGTTTCTGGGGCTCCTGGGCGGGATAATCTTCTCTTCTCCCTTGTTTGCCGCGCCAAAGAAAGCCGCTTCATCCTGTGATGCCGGATGTACGGTGGTTCTTCTAAGGAATCAGGAATATTTTTCGTCTCTGTCGGCGGCGATTGATGAAGCGAAAAGCGAGATAATCATGTCTTTTTTTCTTTTTAAAGCCGGAGTGCACAAAAACAGTCTGCCGGACAAGGTGCTGTCCGGGCTTGTCCGGGCGGCGCGCAGAGGCGTCAATGTAATAGTAATTCTGGAAAAATCCGGCGGCAATGATCGCAGCCCCGATGCTGAAAACAATAGAACAAAGCGATTTCTTGAAGAAAAAGGCGTAAAAGTCTATTTCGATTCACTGCAAAAAACGACGCATACAAAACTTGTTGTCATTGATTCGAGGCTGGTTTTGTTGGGCAGCCATAATCTTACGCAGTCGGCTTTAAAATATAATAATGAAATTTCCCTGCTGATTGACCGGCCGGACCTGGCCAGGGAAGCGCGTGCTTACATGCTGGGTATTATCAAGGAAACAAAATGAATTTTTATCGAATTCGTGCGGGGATTTTCATTGCGGCCATGCTTTTTTTTCTTGCCTGCGGCGGGAGCTTGAGTGCCGCTGAAAGTTCCGTTTCCGCGAATCTGAAGGTGAAGGAAAAGGTCCAGCCAGTAGAAACAAGCCGGGAGGAGGGAGGTTGTCCGGCTTTTCAGACCTCCGCCGGCTCATCCAACCGCAACACAATCGGCTGTGTCCTTCCTCTTACCGGCGGATATGGTGAATCCGGAAACAAGGCTCTGGATTCAATATTACTGGCGGCAGGAATATTTGATAAAAAAAGTGAAGCACCGTGGAGAATAGTTGTCGAAGATTCCCAAAAGCTCTCGATTGGAATTAAAAATGCCGTCGAGCGGTTATCCAATAAATGGAATGTTATCGCCATTATCGCTGTCGCCGGTACGGCGGAAGCTCTTGATGCCGCCCGGGAGGCAACCAGACAGAAAGTTCCCTTAATTATAATAACATCCAAAGAAGGGATAACCAGTGGCCGGGAGTATGTTTTCCAGCACTTCCTGACGCGGCCCCAGCAAGTCGGCGCACTGGTAAAATATGCTGTAAATAATTTAAATTATAAAACATTTTCCATTCTGTATCCAAAAGATAGTTATGGGATTGAAATGACCAAAATATTCAGCACGGAAGCAGACCGCCTGGGCGGTAAAATCGCCGGCGCAGTTCCTTTCAGTAAAAAACAAGCTGATTTCACACAAGAAATTAACCTGATTATGGGGAGCGGCATTAATATTGCAAAAAATTTTAATGCCGACAATCCGGAAATTAAAGTTCAGGTTCCCATTAATTTTGAAGCTTTGTTCATTCCGGATTCATATCAAAGGGCAAAAATAATAGCATCTCAGCTTGCCTTTTATGAGGTAAAGGGCTTTCCTCTTTTAGGAACGAGTTTCTGGAATTCACCAGATTTACTGAAGAAAGACGCAGCATGTCTAGAGGGAGCCGTATTTGCCGACAGCTTTTTTGTCCATAGCTTTTCGCCGGAAATAAACGATTTTGTGGATATCTATTATGCTGCCTACGGCCGGGAGCCGGAGAATATCGAGGCTCTATCTTATGATACGATGAAAATGATTATCCGTGTGCTGGAGGATAAAACTATTTCCACGCGAAAGCAGTTTGCCGCCGGGTTTAAAAAAATACAAAGCTATAAAGGAGTCACCGGAGATACGTCTTTTTCTGAGGATCGGGTCAGCCGAAAGACGGCCTTTATTATGCAGGTAAAG
>DAOQVG010000081.1:0-7301 GCA_035341435.1 Smithellaceae bacterium | reverse complement strand
TGCTTGACACGGGGAGGGATGAAGCGCAACGCAGCATCCGGCCTTTTTACGAGGTCGTCACTAATGAGCGGCGATTTTTTTGCCAACAATCGTATACAGGGCAGCCTCAAGAGGATCTTCACTGGCAAAGATCTGTTCGCCTTTCACCCCCAGCATGTATTCCATCCGCACGGCAAAGTACCCGGCAACAGCGCATTCGATTTCCTCCAGATCCCTGTGCCGGATCATGCTCATATAAGAATCAGGATTCGTGGATCGTTCTTTAAAGAACTCCGAGCGGGGGTTCAGCAGCATCGCTATGATCTTTCCCTCCGGGCGCAGGGCGGCGGCCGACCTTTCCAGAGCCTGCCGGTAATCCTCAATGAATTGCAGCGACGCCACATAGATAACCGCATCAAAGGACGACGGCGGAAAAGACATGTCTTCCGCCCGGCCGGCATAGGTTCGAATGCTGTCCGGGGCATATCTTAAAGCTTCCTGTGAAATGTCCAGCCCCGTGACATTGAATCCATGCCTGCTCAATTCGCCTTCAATGATGGCCGGACCGCATCCTACGCTCAACACATCTCTGCTGCCTTGAAGGTGGGCAACCAGGTAATCCAGCTCAAACCGGAAAATATTTTGCCAGAACAGTTCACGGCACGACTTTAAATATTTTTCGACGCTCATTTTCCAATTCCCTGCAAATCATAAAAATAGACCGGCGACACGCAACCGACAAATTTTACCCCTCATGCGGCCGATATTTTTGAAATTAATCCAATATAATTTTACACTTTGGAGGACAAACAGGAATCCATGAGTATTATTATACTCTTTAGTTGCTGAAATTGAAGAAATATTCTACATGATAAAAGCTATTCATTGAAAACATTTATGATATTTGGAGAATAACAGGCAATATGACCATCTTAAATGAGAAAAATCTGATCAAACCGGAATTTATTTCCCGGCAGATACTTGACCGGTTGTCAGCAGAGGCAAAGCACTCACCGCGATTACGCAAAAATTACAATTTTCATTCTTCCGATCAGGATATCTGTCACCGTCTGCTTAATGCAATGGAGCCGGATTCGTATATACAGCCGCACAGGCATTTAAACACAAGCAAGGATGAGGCGCTGGTTGTCATAAGAGGCAGGATAGGCATAATCATCTTCGATGTCGAAGGAAACATAAAAGAGAATGTTCTTCTTGAACCGGCGGGCGGCATTATGATGGTCAATATTCCCCATGAAATTTTTCATACTTGCGTATCTTTGGAAGAAGGAACTGTATTTTTTGAAGCCAAAGCCGGCCCATTCATTCCCCTGGCCCCGGAGGAAAAAGCACCCTGGGCTCCTCCGGAAAATGATGAGTTTGTAACTGAATACCTTGAGTCTTTAAAAACACTGTTTAAATCCAAAATTTTAGAAAGGTAAATGATATTTTATTGTATTCTCCGTGAACTTGTTTCAGCATCATTTCCATGTCGGAATTATTTACAAGAGGAAATATGGGTAAAATATTATAATATCAATATATTGGCATAAAATATTCTCTAAATGCTTATTAGAACCGTCGGATTGTTTTACAATGTAATACATTTATGGCAAACCGCCTCATCTTCTTTCAATACTAAGCTTCAGAAGATAAACATATTATCCTAAACAAATCAATATCTTACGCTATCAATAAGACTGGAAAATAATTGTAATACAAAATGGTACACTAACTGCTTGTCTACTATATAAGAGAAATATTCTCTTGCATCAGTCTTACGGATTGAATTTGTGTTGGTAAATGTAAACTGTGAATTTTATCCGTTTTCAGTAAACAAAGTTAAGTGGACAGATAAAGGGGAAAGCAATGGCAACTAAAATAGGTTTATGGTTGGACAAGCGGCAGGCGGTGATAGTATCCGTAACAAACATGGGCGCAGAAATAACAAAGGTTAAATCAGCCATCAAAGATGAAATTTATGCCGTCAATACTGTTTCCGGTGATTCAGGAGCAAAGCAAGATCAAACTGTAGCCAATAGAAAGATTAAAGAAGCACTCGATCCTTACTATGATGGGATTATTGATAATATCTGGACTGCAGGGGAAATTTTTATTTTCGGCGCAGGCGAAGCCAAATACGAACTGAAAAACCATCTCAGAAAAAATAATCTGGCCCAGCGCATAGCCGGCTTTGAGGATGCAGATGAAATGGCAGATGATCAAATTATAGACAAGGTGCGCCAATATTCCTCCAGAGGGCCAAGGATGACTGATAGCTTATAGTTTCATATGAGACTAGACCCACTTAGCGGATTCAGCCTTTCAATCATTAAATTTTCAAAAACCGATCAAATATTATCGGGTATTTATGAAGTCGATGAACGTCCAAAACGCGCTGTCGTGAAGACCTACCCTTTTTTCATAATGGTGAGGATAGTGGTAATCTACATTTTCTACGTTTCTTCGCTGCACGAAACGCAGAAAAGACAGCAAAGAACATCGTTATTGGAGCGTGATGGAAAACCGCCGTGTATCCAGTGGCAAGGTTGTTCAGCGTCAGGTCCTCTACTTGGGGGAGATCAAAGATTCACAATGAGAGTCGTGGCGTAAGACAGTAGAACTGTTCGAGGATGGACGCCCGTCGGCAAAGACTATGGCGCTGTTTCCCGAGCATCATTCAGTTGCGATCAACAACGAGGATGTGGTGCAGATACGTCTCAAGGATGTGGAACTGCACCGTCCTCGACAATGGGGTGCATGCTGGTTGTCCTGCCGGCTCTACAAGCAACTGGGGCTGGACAAGTTTTGGTTGGAAAGATTACCGCCAAGTCGTAGAGGATGACAAGCGCAAAGTTCGGTTATAGCCGTGAAAAGCGTTTCGGCTGTGTTCAAGTGGTTATAGGACTGATCGTCACCCCGGAAGGTTTCCCTCTGGCGTATGAGGTGATGTCCGGCAACACCGCTGACAAAACAACCCTGCGGGATTTTTTGCAAAAAATTGAGTCCCAATACGGCAAGGCCGAACGCATATGGGTAATGGACCGGGGCATTCCTACGGAAGAGGTTTTGCAGGAAATGCGTGCCAACGATCCACCTGTTTATTACCTGTTGGGAACACACAGGGGACGACTGAACCGCTACTAGAAAGCCATGCAGAACGGTCATGGCAAAAGGTTCGTACCGGCGTGGATGTCAAATTACTGTCTCAAGATGACGAGTAATGAAGACTTTTTCAATCTCGGTATTGATTTTAAACGCCTTTTTACTCTTTTTTGTCTTCAATCCGCTAAGTCGGGTTAGTTGCTGAAATTGTAGAAATATTCTACATGATGAAAGCTATTCATCGAAAATATTCAAGGATGAAACGCTGGTTGTCATAAGAGGCAGGATAGGCATAATCATCTTTGATGTCGATGGAAATATAAAAGAGAATGTTCTTCTTGAGCCGACCGGCGGCATTATGATGATCAATATTCCCCATGAAATTTTTCATACGGATGTATCTTTAGAAGAAGGGACTGTATTTTTTGAAGCCAAAGCCGGTCCATTTATTCCCCTGGCCCCGGAGGAAAGAGCAAATTGGGCTCCTAAAGAAAATGACGAATTCGTGACTGAATACCTTTTGTCTTTGAAAAAACTGTTTGAATGCAAACGGTAATAAATAAATGTGGATCAAATGTTGATTTTCTAATTTTACCGAGTTGGACACTATTGCAACCGATAATTCTTATTCAAAATGAAAGAAAAGGCAGGGCCATAGAAGCCCTGCCTTTAATCTATATTCACAAAAATTGATGCTGAATGAAAATTAATTTCCCATCCCAAAACATGACTTTTCTATATTAAATCGTCAAACTGCCAATACTCGTGGCCAAGGGGGCAGTAGGCTCTTTGCGATTAAGGCTTACTCCCTTCGTTGGGTAACGTAATTGGTTTACTTCGATATGGGTAATTCTTCAAGCGTGTATCAGTGCGCTCATGTGTCTTGGCAATTGCCTTCACAGGGTCAATCCACTCGTCCCATTTAAAGTTTTCTATAACTTTTGCCTGATAACTTTCGTTAAGAGGATGCTCCAAAATATCATTGACATGAAACCATTGCTGATAACGCATGAGATCGACCTGGTAGGGAGTCGGTTTTCCACCGGCTTTCTTTACTACCGCTTTGAGCGCTTCTACATCCTTCATTGTGATTTTGGGCTTCCAGGTAATCTTTCCCGGCAACATAACAGGCTCTCCGGGAATATTATTGATACCTTCCTTCCATGTCGCAAGTACAGCGACTTTTGTGTCACTCCGATAGAGGATAATGGCATGGCTGTATCTCTTGTCCTTGAAAAAGCCAAGGTTTCCGTATTGCATACGGGCACCGGTAAGGAACGCTACCGCATCCGACCAGCAGGGCGATTCCCCGCTAATTCCCCAGAGCACACTCCGGTCGATGATACCGTCGGGAAATAGTATTTTGAACGCCACCCATGCCGCATTCGCAGCATGGGTGGTTCCTTCACAATCGTGGCCATGGAACCGCACAAGGTCTTTGAGTGTCACGGGATAAGTGTAGGGATAATATCGACCTTGTGTTCCCTGGGTGGCCAACATCTCGAATATCGGTGCATACGGTTTAGCGACCATAGATGCATACCAGGTCGTATTGCGGTCCGGCGTTTCCACGCCTGTCTCAATGAAAATCGTTTCGCCCTGTTTGTAGGTGGGTTCCGCTGCCACAGCCCCGGTATTGAAAAAAAAGAAAATGATAAAAATCCATAGCGACGATTGTAAAACCCTGTACACTAAATAGCTCATGCAATTCTCCTTTCGTTATCGGATGGATCAACAGAACATCTCCAACTTCAACCGTCGCGGTGCGTAATAATGGTTCCAATTACTTATACACCAAGACCAAACGTTTTACGACACCGCCATTTCTTCTTGATACACTCAAGTGCCCCACTCAGGGATTGAGATAAGATCTCCAGCCGGGCTCTTCCATCATCGGTTGGAAAAACATGATGTAGGGGCCGCGAATCAGATGGGACATAACACCCTCATCGTGAATTTTCCGGATATTATGATTTACCAGTACTTTTGCAAATCCGAGTTGCGCCATCTCCGGCGCTTCCCATTCGCTGTGGATAAGATATTCCGGTGGGCTGGGACAGGCATCCATAGTCTTAAAGAGCGGCTTGGGATTTTTCGGAGGGTTTGCTCCAAGCGTCATGAGCGATTCACCCATGGATTTAGGATCAAGCATGAAGCTTCCGATGGCGCAGACTCCGATCTGCTTGAGGATCATATAACCCAGAAAACCAGTTGAATTCGCAAGGGCTTCCATCGTATCGATTGCCCCTTTTTCGAATTGCTCCTCGGTACCCGGTTTGACTGTATGTTCCGCAACTGCAACACACCGCATCGGAGTTTCGAACCTGATAAAATCTTTCTTATTCATTATGTCTGCCGCCAAGTCCGTAACCATTCCCATGGAACGAAGGGGAGACATTTTCGAATGTACGACACTGTAAACGGGTTCCCACGGCCCCTCGACAACCATGGACAGGCAGTGTCCGCAAAGCTCAAATACCCGTTCAAACTGCTGTTCGTGAAATTCGTCATGGTCCTGCCAGTTTTTCCACATAGTGTATTGATAATTGCGAAGGGGGTTGAGCGTTTGCGACATATCGACTGCACTACCTCCATAACGGCCGGCCAAAGGAAGAACGCCAGTCTGGTAATTGGCCTGAAATCCGACAAATCCGGGGTGGCTCGCCGTGGTGATACACACCCGCGGCCCGACCTGGTGCATCTGTGCAAAGCTTTCAGGACTATTGACAACCTTTGACATGTTGATGGCGACATAGATGGAACTTTTCAATTCTTTACCTTTAGCCATGATGAGACTCCTTTCTTGAATGGATTTATCTTATAATAAAAAATTTCCTAAAAAATTTAAGCATTATGGACAAAAAATGCAACTCATGCAGGAGCCCACATTATCAGGTTTGAGAATCAAGAATGCATTCGATGAATTTCCAAGAGTAAATATGAAGACAACGACAAAATAAAATTTTAGACGCTTATCGAGATTCTTTAGGCCTTTCAATAAATAAAGCGGCGCCTGTGTTTTATTGATCCTTGACAATCTCATGTTCTTCATCTAAATATCCAAACACTACAATCAAGGTAAACAGAAATATTTGATTGCATGAAAGTATTATATAAGAACATTTTATCCTTTTTTATCCTTTGTTTTATCTGCGCACTTTTTCTTGCGTCAATTCACCATCATGACAAGTATTATCGTAATAATACCTGTAGCTTATGTAAAATAAGCAGCTCATTATCTATTGGTGTAAAAAAAGCAAATTTAGACGGAGGCTTTGTTTTGTCGGCAGCTCATGCCCTTCCGTTATTCACATGTTTGCCTAATTATGAAAAAATCGCCATAATTTTATTTGTAACTTATTTTTCCATTGCACTTCACCCCCAATCCAACAAAGCGCCTCCTTTGCAATCATAATATTTTCCCATCGCATTATTATGTAAAGGTTTTTCCGATGATTCGGATAAACCGTCGTCTATGAATATTTAAGAGCAATTAAAAGATTAAAAGGAGAAATAAAATGAATTGTCCCGTTTGTAATATAGCACTGCTTTTATCCGAAAGACAGGGTGTGGAAATAGATTATTGTCCGAAATGCCGGGGAATCTGGCTTGATCGTGGCGAACTAGATAAAATCATTGAAAGATCCGAGCAGCAAACCAGTGTCCAACCCGCTGCTGCTCCCACGGAGAATCGTTATGATTATGAAAGAAATTATAAACCTCATGACGACCATCACTACGATAAACATGACCATCATGGGCATCATAAACGAAGAAGTTTTCTGCATGATTTGTTTGATTAAAAAGGCGAAATCGTGTTGACGAATCTTCAAAAGAAAAAAGAACGGGTGGCGCTGTTGTCGGTGATTTCCAACAGCGCCCTTGTTTCCATGAAACTTATTGTCGGTTTGCTTATTTGTTCCGTGTCCATCATTTCCGAAGCGATTCACTCGGGAGTTGATTTGCTGGCATCGATTATTGCCCTTTTTTCCGTGAAGACTTCGAGCAAGCCGGCCGATAAAAACCATTCCTTCGGTCACGGCAAAATTGAAAATGTTTCCGGAACAATTGAAGCATTGTTGATTTTTGCTGCTGCCGGATGGATTATCTATGAGGCCTTCGAGAAAATAAACAAACAGGAACCGCTGGACAATTTGGGATGGGGCGTCGGCATAATGCTTGTTGCCAGTGTGACTAATATCTTTGTTTCACAGAGG
>DAOQVG010000080.1:0-7445 GCA_035341435.1 Smithellaceae bacterium | reverse complement strand
GCGTTCAGGAAGCCGCCGTTAACCTGGCCACCGGCCGGGCAACGGTAACTCATGACGCCAAGTGGGAGGGCCTGAAAGCCCTGGAAAAAGCGGTTGTCGATCATGGCTATCAATTTCTGGGAGAGGTTCTGGATTACCTGCCTGATCCGGCTGAAGCTGCCCGCGCCCGCGAGCTCAAAGAATTGAAAGTGAAAGTGACCTGCGGCGCCATTTTGAGTGTCATCATCTTTTTTGGCTCCATGCAGCACTGGTTTGCCTTTTTGCACGGAATTCCTCGGCAGATCATGCTTAACGCCATGTTTGTGCTGACATTTCCCGCCGTCTTCTGGGTCGGAAGCCGGTTCTTTGTCGGCGCAATAAAAGCCGCGCGTCAAAAAACATCGGACATGAATACACTGGTGGCCGTAGGCGCGCTTTCCGCCTATCTCTATTCCGCCGCCGCAACATTTTTCCCGCATTTCTTCATGACCGCCGGCATTATGCCCCACGTCTATTACGATGGGGCGGCCATGATTGTCACCCTGATTCTTGTCGGCAGGCTGCTGGAGGCGAAAGCAAAAGGCAAAACTTCGACGGCAATTAAACAGCTTCTGGAGCTGAAACCGAAAACAGCCCACTTATGGCGCGACGACGGCGCAATCGACGTGGCGGTGGAAAACGTCATGGTGGATGATATTCTGCTGGTTAAACCGGGGGAGAGGATTCCCGTGGACGGTGTCATTCTGAGCGGCGAATCCACCATCGACGAATCCATGCTGACCGGCGAAAGCATGCCGGTATCCAAAGAGATCGGGCAAAAGGTTTTTGCCGCCACAATCAACAAAATGGGAAGCTTTACTTTCCGGGCGACAGGCGTGGGGACGCAAACGGCGCTGGCCCAGATTATCCGGCTCGTCGAAGAAGCGCAGGGCTCCAAGGCCCCCATTCAACGCTTGGCCGATAAAGTGGCGGCGGTTTTTGTGCCGGTCGTGTTCATCATTGCGCTGGTCACTTTTCTGATCTGGTACTTTCTCCCCGATCAAGGCAACTTCAGCCGCGCTCTGATTAATTTTGTCTCCGTGCTGGTAATCGCCTGCCCGTGCGCCCTGGGACTGGCGACGCCGACGGCGATAATGGTGGGTACAGGCCTGGGTGCGCAAAGCGGCATATTGATAAAAGGGGGTGAAGCGCTGGAAAAAGTGCACAGGCTGACGACCGTCATCTTCGACAAAACCGGAACCCTTACCCGTGGTGAACCGTTGGTGACTGATATTGTGGCGGCAGAAGGCTTTACGGAAGAACAGGTTCTCGCCTTTGCGGCGGCTCTGGAATTCACTTCGGAACATCCACTGGCCCTGGCTGTTTTAAAAAAGGCCAAAGACGAGAGAATTGCGGTTGCTGCAGCCGAAAAATTCACCGCTCTTTCCGGTCTGGGAGCCAAGGCAATGATTGCCGGGAAATTATATCTCATCGGCAATCGTCTGCTCATGCAAAATGAAAATATTGCCACAGAGGCACTGGACGACGACGCCGTAAGGCTTGCGGGAGAAGGCAAAACCGCTGTTTATCTGACACAGGAAAATAATCTGGTGGGATTAATCGCTCTGGCCGACGTGCCGAAAGAGACCGCGGAAGGCGCCGTTGAGAGTTTAAAGAGCAGGGGACTGGATGTGGTCATGGTAACCGGAGACAATAAAGGCACCGCGTATGCCATAGCCCGGCAGCTGGGCATCAATCGGGTGCTGGCTGAAGTTCTTCCGGCCAATAAAGCAGATGAAATAAGAAAACTGCAAAACGCCGGAGAAGTTGTAGCCATGGTGGGCGACGGCATCAATGATGCGCCGGCCCTGGCGGCGGCGGACGTCGGCATCGCCATTGGCGCCGGGACTGATGTAGCCATAGAAGCTGCCGACATAACTCTGATCCGCAGTGATCTCATGTGCGTGCCCGAGGCGATAACACTCTCGGAAACAACAATAAGAGTAATCAAGCAGAATCTGTTCTGGGCCTTCTTTTACAATGTCGTCGGCATTCCCATCGCCGCCGGCGCTCTGTACCCCTTTTCCGGTATCCTGCTTAACCCCGAATATGCCGCCGCGGCAATGGCTTTCAGTTCAGTTTCAGTCGTGAGCAACTCTTTGCGTCTGAGAAGAATCTGGAATAAGCGCAAAAACCTATAATTGATGAGCTCGTAAAAAGGTCGCAGGCAAGGCACGCGAATACTGAGGAATGAAGCGTACTTAGGGTACGCTGCAGTGACGAGGTATGAAGCGCAACGCAGCATCCGGCCTTTTTACGAGGTCGTCGTAATTAATTTTTCCCTAATCCGGTCAGCGCGAATTTCATTACAAATTTAGTGTCTTTCTCCATATTGGAGTTGGTTCCCAAAGACTCGGTTCGGGATACTTCAAATCCGAGCAGCCAGCACTGTTTATGATAGTTCAATCCAAAAGTGTTTTCAATGTTTCTTGAATTCAGGCGATCCACCCGCGTAACATATGTGGCGTTAATTTTATCCGTAATAACCGCCTTAAAATAAGCATCAATTTCTTCTATGGAATCCCGGGTGTAACGATAGCTTAAAGTCGCACTGTCGCCGCGCTTGTCGCTTATCGTCATATCGTAATTTGTCACTGTCCAGCCGTCATAGACATTATATTTATTTCTGGCCGCAAAGGATAAATACTGATGCGGCTGAAAATCCACTTCCGTGATCATATCGGACCAATAACGTTTGGAAGTGTTTCCGCGATCTCTTGTGGCTTCCTTGATGTCGAAAGTCTGAAGCAGTTTTACACGTAAAAATTCCAGATAGCTATAGTTGCCTTTGCTATCTTTTCGCTTGGCCGTAAATGTGTTGGTCAGCCCCCACGCAATGGCATTTTGCTCCATGATGGCATTTGTGGCAGCGGGGGTAACTGGTGTGACGGTGGGCGTAATTGCCGGCGCATAATTGGGAAGATCGTCTTGTGAAACATCGGGGGTGTAGGCATAGGTCAACTCCGGTTTGATTTCGTGCCGGATTTTTTCCCAGTCTTGCACATTAACGTCAAAAACACGGGATATCTGACTGCTTACCGCCAGAGAAAAATCATAAACGCTCCGGACGCCGGTTTTATTATCTCCGGTAGCACCGTCGTCATCCCTACTCCAGAATGTTTCTCTAATGGAAAGTTTCGGAATCACTTTGGCGTAGCGGGAAACATTAAAGGGCAGGGAAAAAGTCGGATACAGATCGATAAAATGCCCCTTCTGCCCCTCATTACGGTAATAATAATCATAAACCGACGCAAACTCAAAATAGAGAGGCGAGTTGAACAGCGGCTGCTTAGTTCCTGTAAATGTAATTTCCGGATACTTTTGCAAAGTGTCGTCATTACTGGCCGATGCCAGATTATCGGTGTAGCTGACCAGCGCCGTCAAACTGTAATTTGACCAGCCCTTGTAAAAACGGGCAGTCGATTCCAAAGAAGCCAGCGATTCATCCCCCACAAAAGTAATCTTTTTAAACGGATTGGCCTCTGTGCGTGCATAGTTGTCGCGATAATAATTGTGGGAAGAAAAATCACGGAAATACCAGTTGTCCGATACCTTGCGCAAATCGGTGCGCAGATATGAACTGGAATCGAAATTTGTCTGATGATTCAAGTAATAGGACCAGCGGTTGCGGGAAGAATTATTCGGCGGTGCACCTTCAGCGGCAACAGTATTCGAATCATCAGGATATTTTTTATCGTTTAAATAATCGCCATAGAAGGTACCGTAAGAGTTTTTCCCGGCATAGTAGCGGAATTCCACACCTTCTTTCCATCCCCTTTTCTCCAGATACCGCTGATAAAGAGTTGCATCCATCTGGGGGGAAATAGCCCAGAAATACGGGAGTTCTATATCAAGGCCATCCTTATTTTTAGAGTAGGCGAGATAAGGAAGAAGAAATCCCGACTGGCGCTTGGTTTTAGCGGGAAAGGGCAGAAACGGCGTATAAAATACCGGTACATCCTTGGCCACCATCCGGGCGTCTTTCATCAATCCGTACCCTTCGACTGTGACCTTCATTTCACTGCCGGCGATGGCCCAATCGGGCTTGTCGCCGTCGCACGTCGTCGCCACCGGTTGTATTATTTTATATGTCATTTCCCCGGTTTTTTCTATCTCATCGCCCTTGATATAAAAGTGATTTTGCGCGTAAAACGCCCGGCCTTTATAGGCGATGCCGGTTTTCTTCTCGACATTAAAGACTATCTTGTCGCCGGCAAGAGTGTCGTTGCCCATTTTAAGAAAAGCATCGCCGTATGCCGTGGCGACACTGTTCTTTTTGTCATATTCCACTTCATTGGCGGTTAACACGCCCCCCTCGTAAGTGATGACGACGGAGCCCTGGGCATGATAGACGTCACTGGCGCTATCGTAATCCATGACATCTGCATCTATATTGACCGGGCCGTCGGAGTTTCTCTTCGCGGCCACCGATGAAGAAGGAGAAAAAACAAAAACAGCAACAAAAAACAGCAACAAAGCGATCAAGTTATTCTTACGAAAATTAACCAAAGCTAAAATATGCCCCTTTCATTATGCGCCATCCCGCTACGATTAACGGATCATATTTTCCCAGGACTTATAATGCAAATTAATGTTCCTTCATAAAACACAATTCATTTAAATTCAAATTTATTATCACAAGAAGGCGTTTCGGGAAAAGCTTGTTTTATCTCTCCCACCAAATAAAGAGAGCCGGCTGCACAAATCATGTCTTTCCGTCCGGCCAGTTTAAATGCAAGCTTGACGGCTTCAGCTGTGCTTTCAGTTGCCACCGCTCTGCAGCCCATTTTTTTTATGTAATCATGAATATTCGCCACCGGCACGGCGCGTCCGGCCTGCAGCTGCGTCAAAATAATCCTATCAGCCAGAGGTGCTATTTTTCCCAGCATTTTGGGGTAATCTTTATCAACCAGGGCGCTGAAAATAAGGATCAGCCGGCGATAGAAGAATTCATGTTTCAGCGACCGGCATAAAGCATTTATTCCCGCCGGATTGTGCGCACCATCCACGACGAAAAGCGGTTCCCGGCAGAGTATCTCCATGCGCCCATTCCACGTGGTATCGCTCAGCCCTTTCCTGACTTCCGCCGCATCCGCCGGAAATCCTTTGCGGCCGGCAATTTCCAGTGCTGACAAAGCCAGCGCCGCATTTTCCAGTTGATGCCTGCCCGTCAGGGGCACCGTTAAATCTTTAAAATTATTATCCAGTCCGGAGTAGGCGATCAAACCATTTTTCTGTTGTTTGATTTTTATATCCTTGCCTAAGCGATACAAGCGGGCCTTCCTGTCGCGGCAGACATCTTCCAGCACTTCTATCACCTTTTTTTGTTTTGCCGCCGTCACACAAACACCGTTCATTTTTATTATGCCCGCTTTTTCCCGGGTAATCGCCGTCAGGGTTTTTCCCAGAAAAGCCGTGTGATCGAAAGCGATATTGGTGATAACTGAAACAAGAGGCCGGCAGACGTTTGTTGCATCCAGTCTGCCCCCCAGGCCTGTTTCCAGAACGGCGATATCAACTTCCCGGCGCTGAAAATATAAGAAAGCCGCCGCAGTCAATAATTCAAAATAAGTAACCGGCTGTTCGATTTTTTGTTTTACCGCAGAAATTATTTTGCGAAAATCACCGGCCGAAATCTGCCTTTTATTCACCCGGATTCTCTCCCGCACGTCGATTAAATGCGGCGATGTGTAAAGACCGGTTTTATAACCAGCCGCCTGCAGCATCGAAGCGGTCATCGCCGCCGTCGATCCCTTCCCGTTGGTGCCGGCAATCAATATTGTCTTATAGGAGTTTTGCGGATTGCCGAGGCGCGATAAAAGCTCGGAAATTGCCGTCAGCCCGAAGCGCATGACGTCGATATTCAGGCTTGTAATATATGCAGCAGGATCAAATTTGTTCATTGCTTTGGCTTGTAATTAAATACGGATTCTCTGACCATCTTCAATTATGCGGATATTATCGTCTTTGATATCAGCAACTTCCTTCCGGATAATTTTACGGTAGATGGGCTTTAAATGGTAAAGATAAATTATGGGCTTCGCCCGGACCAACTTTTTCAGCTCATCGGCAAGATAACGCGGGGTAAGATGACCCGTTTTATCGGCGACGTCACTCATCCCGTTGGGCAAAGAAGTTTCAATAAATATGGCCTGCAGTCCTTTGGTTTTTTCCACGGCCCGCCAGATTTCTTCCGTCGGCCCAGTGTCTCCCATAAATATTACTGACCGGCCCTCGTTTTCAATGATGTAGCCGACAGATTCAACTGAATGATGAAGATTAACGGCTTTTATCACCAGGTCGCCGATTTTCTGTTTCCTTCCCGGCCTGATAATTTGAAACTTGACTACCGGTGTTTTGGGGCTGGGTATTCTGGAAAAATCAGGCCAGATAACATTATTGAACAAGCTCCGGTGGATTGCATCAATGGTGCCCTTTGTACCAACGATGACCAGCGGCTTTTCCCGGCGCAGATAGTAAATGTTGTCCGCCAGAAATACAATATCACGAATATGGTCAAGGTGAGCATGGGTGACGAAAATATAATCGATCTTCTGCTGCTCCCGCAGACTTAGAACGGAGGTAACGGCGCCGGCATCGACCAGGACATTTTGTCCTAACAGGAAGCACGTCGTCTTATAATCAGGAAGCTGCGAGCCGTTACAACCCAGCACCCGTACATTCATTAATATAGCCCCGGCAGTTAATTTCGTCGCGAAATAGCACACTTTCAAACTACAGGCAATAACTTAATATTTGTAATCATAACTTAACAAAGCCTTAACTGCTCTGAAACATGGAGATGCTATATTGTTCTCAAATTAAATTCATCGTTAAAGATCAACTTGTAAAAGTCGTAAATAAACAATTTTCAGGCGGCCTCGTAAAAAGGTCGCAGGCAAGGCGCGCGAATACCTAGGAATGAAGCGTACTAAGGGTACGCTGCAGTGACGAGGGATGAAGCGCAACGCAGCATCCGGCCTTGTTACGAGGTTGTCATTAAAGGAGGCAGAAAATGTGTCCGCAACAAATAAGTGAACAAATAATGGAGACCAACAGAATCCTACTGAAAAACACATTGGCATTCGTTCAAACGGAAAAACTTTTTTCTCATTTGTCTGAAAAGGCACCGATGTTGAAAGCGAAGAAGAAAATTACCAACAGGTATGGGAAAATCTATAAAAGGTTCTATGAAGATTACGAAGTCTCCACCGAGCATATCACGGCATTATACAAAATTGCAAATCAGGACTAGTTTCTGATCAGACGGTAATTGTCAATATTAAAGATGCGACCCGATTCTTTGCTCCAAAATGCACAATACCTTTTTATAAAATGCGTTGCAATCTGTCCTGTCTAAGAGTAGAAAGTAATTCAGTAGTGTCCGGTTAATGTAGATTTATTGTGTTAAAAAATCAGCAATAACA
>DAOQVG010000079.1:0-7452 GCA_035341435.1 Smithellaceae bacterium | reverse complement strand
TGCCCCGGTAATGTGCTGCGAGTATCCGGTATGCAGCCAAGAGACATCAATGCCCAGGTTAAAACTGGAAAGCAACTTTTGCAAAACAACCAGAAAAAAGGAAGGGCGTTCTTCTTTGCCGGATGATCCGGGCCGGTCGGTAGGTTTATGCTTGCCATTGTCTTTCTTGGTATGCGGCTTTGATATTTGCCCCGGTTTGTGATCCCGGCTGGTGTTTCTTTTCTCGATATGCAGCTTTGATGTTTTGCTGCGGTGAAGTGATCCAGGTGCAGCCTGTGGGTTTGTACCAGGAACGAAAGAAGCGAGCATCGCCAATCCGGTTGTGTTCCTGGCTTTGTTTGCGGTTGCATCCGCCGGATGATTCCGGCTTGATAGGTTTCCTCTAAAACCCGGCTTTCATATTTGCCCTGTATTGCACGATCTTCACCGGGCCTGCGTCTTTGGTCGGGTCTGCTGCCTGTTTCTTTGCCCCGGTAATGTGCTGCGAGTATCCGGTATGCAGCCAAGAGACATCAATGCCCGGGTTAAAACCTGAAAGCAACTTTTGCAAAACAACCAGAAAAAAGGAAGGGTGTTCTTACTTGCCGGATGATCCGGGCGTTAATAATTTAATTTTGTTTATTAATCGGTTTTAACCTTGGCCGTGATCCGAGCTTGCCGGTAGGTTTATTCTGCACGGTTTTCTTTTTTCGGTAAATGACTTTGCTGTTTACCCGTGGCGAAGTGATCCCGGCGTCGCCTGTGGGTTTGTGCCAGGAAAGAAAAAAGCGAGCATCGGCAACCCCGTTGTGTTCCTGACTCCGTTTGTGGTTTTATCCGCCGGATGATCCCAGCTTGATAAGTTTCCTCTAAAACCCGGCTTTCTTATTTGCCCTGTGTTGAACGATCTTCACCGGGTCGGCGTGTTTCATGTTCCTCTGGTGAGCATGCCGTAACGTCATTCTGTGTGCAGCCTGTAGGTTTTTCCTGGGTGGATGTTTCTTTTCTTTTGCTGCTGAGCCTCGCGGCAGCCTCTCCTTAGCAATCTCTTTGCTGGTCTGTATTTGCAAAGACGTACTTGAAAATGTTCCTGGTTGAATGATCGTCGATGGCCAATATTGTCGCGTATTTTTCCCTTTCCCTTGTTAGAAAAAATTCATGGCAAAAAAGTATTATCCCTTTGGTCTTTTTTACCCTTGAATGTTTGTGCTTTAGAGGATAAATAGAGCGGGTCCTTCCCGGAAGTCACTTGCTATACGGGTGGCAAAACCTCAATATATCTCCACATTTAGTATAAAAATAGAATGGAAAAATGGAATGTTCCAAAAAGTCTGCAATAAAAATTATTAAAATAGGCATTATCAAACCTTTATTATTCTATTAATTCGCGTCTTCTGCGTCCATCTCATCATCATCCGGGGTTTCGTCTGCATCGTTTGTCAGATCAATAGGGGAAAAGGGACTTCTGGCTTCCATGTCATCAGCCGCTTTAAAAAAATGAGTATCCACTCTATCAATCATAAATTCAATCAAGTCCGGTATCCTGGAAACATTGCCGCCAACAAAACCGACAATTTCTTCAGCATTGGCATGGACAAAAGTCTGAATAGTATACCTAAAAGCCAGCGCTTGGGCGGTTAATTCATCTTCAAATATTTCTCGCAAAATATATTTTCCTTCGATTGCTTCGGCTTTGGTTTTCTTGATCCGTGCCTCATATTCGGCGGTTTCAACTTCTGCCTGATATTTTCGTTCTTGCATATTTTCAATAGTTTTTTTGACATTACTTCCATCAAGGCGCTTCAGGTTTTGCCTTGCATATTTTTCCACTTTTTCAAGGGAAAATGTCCCGTCGCCCTCACGTTGCAATCTTTTTTCTTTCACATGCTGATAAGCAGCTGATTTTTCAATTTTAAAGCCCTTTGCCTTCAAATAGTCCACAACCTCCAAAACGTTTGAAAGATTTATTGGCTGGTTAGAGCTTTTTTTTTCTTCAGTCATTTTAAGTTTTCTCCTTTTCTTAATCGTCTAAGATTCCTGCTTCAATCCATTCCCGAATATTTACGCCTTGCTGCCAGGCGTCCGAAGGGTCTTTCCCGAAAGGTGTCGGCCAGCGAGTGACCTTTTGAGCGTATGTTTTCGGCCAGAATTTCCACGAATGCCGCGCCCCGGCTTCGTCGTAGTCGAGAGCGTTTAATATTTTTTCTGCTTTTGATAATAAGGAATGTGTAAAGACATCCGGCTTCATTCCGGCTGTTCCCATTGCGATAATGCCCACCAAGTCCGCCGCCTCTTGCCATATCAGCCAGGCGTCAAGCTCTGATTCGACAACAACAAAAATATTTTTATCCGGTTCCAAAAAGAGAGGTGCCATTTTTGATCCGGCAACAATTACATAACGCGTGCCTTCGCCCGGATCGTTGCGCCGAATTCGCAAGCGTGTCACGCTCTCTTGATTCTGCAAGGGGATAACCAGCCCTGTCGGTATCCATAGAAGTTTTGGTTTTCCATCGAACCTGATTTCCTGCGGCAATCCCCAGCCGCGGCGATCCCGGTAAAGTTCAAATGGATTGAGACCGATTCCGGCCCTTCGGATTGTTTCTTCAGTCAAACCTTTATTGAAAAGAATATCCCGCGCCGCCTGACCGCTGGGTGTCCAGAGATTTTCTTGAGTAGCGTTTAAAATGACTTCTGCTTTTTGCATCCATAGCGCCGGGGGATTCTCATATTTTTTCGGTTTGAATACCGGTTTTTCCGTTATTGGCTTTGTCCTTTTCCGTTTGTAACCTGATTTTGAAATCCCTAATTCCTTGCAAGCTTCAGCAAAGGAAAGCCCGTGCATGTCTCTCAGGTATTGAATGGCGTCGCCGGTTTTTTCGCATCCCCGGCACCAATAACGCCCGCCTTTGTATTGCGGCCAGATTAAAAACCGATCATTTCCGCCACACCAGGGACAAGGCCCGGCGTATTCTCCGCCGTGAGTTGCGGCCACTTTCTTAAAGGAAAGGCCGCTTTCCTGCTGTATCAAAGCAAGAATGTCATCGGTCATGTTTACACCTCCGAAAATAAATGCGCTGTAATCGGTTCTGCTGTTTTCCGGGCCGTATCTACCCAGCGCGCGCACGCTTCACGCAGCGGCTCAAAGTCTGAAGAGGCTCCGTTGAGAGTGGCAAAGGCCCGGCGGTTTACCTCACTTTCACAAGCTCTGAGTTCCTCGCTTAAACGATATTGAACGCCGTTTTGATTTTGTTCGATCTCACGGACGGCGAGGATAATAAGGGCGTGAACATGGTTTTCGGTATGCTTCGGGTGATCTTCTTTGCCCGGTGTAAGGTTGTTATGATCCAGCCCGCTTTCCGGGCCGCGTAGCGCTTCGCTGGTTTCAGCTCCGGCGTCGGTTTCTGTTTCACCAATCAAAATTTTAAGGGCCATTTTAAAACCTCATTTTTGCTCTTTTCCCTCTTCAGGCATAACAAAGAAAAAAACCTGGAGGGGGGTATGTGTAAAAAAACCGTAGTTTCTGTAGTTTCCGCAAACTATTTGATATTGAAAGCATATTTCCTTCATAATCAGCTTTAGAAATGTAGTTTTCTGTAGTTTGTTTTGTAATTAAGCTACAGAAAATACATTGAAAATACATTGAAACTACATTTTATTATTTTTATAACATATTGTATATATTAAAGAATAAACCTTATTTTTTAATCAACTACGGAAACTACAAGTTTATTGTATACCCCCCCATCTATGATTTTTAAAACACGAACGGATTTCTTGCCGATAGTGGTGACACTTGATGTTTCTCCAGACTTTCCGGGAAGGATAATTTCACGGTTTTTGAGCATTTTAAAAAAAGTGCTTTTGCTAAAAGGAAAGTGCGTGTTTTCCATGCTGCATTGCCGTTGAACAAGCGCCCAAATCGCTGTAGGCAGCAAATAGAGGTAATCGGAATCATACCACCCGACTAAGCTTTCTCCGCCGCCGATTGTTTGACCGGCGGTACCGGGCCAACCGTCCAGCCTCGCATGATTTTGAATAAGTGCCGTGGCCAATATGTCAAAAAACAAAGCTACCGGGTCATCTTCCTCAATGCGTTGTTGCTGCCGACGGGCCAGCTGCTGGAATATTCCCCAGCCTTCGGCGGCCAGAGCTTTGGCGTCATCCTCGGACAATACGCTTTTTTCGAGGAAAAACGAACTGGCCGTTTCCAGAGCAAAGCCCATGAAGGCCGCTTGTTCCGGCAATTTTTTATGAAAACCTTCGTTTGCCGCGCGTTCTCTGAGCGCCCGGAAACGTGCCGGAAAAGCAGCTTTGATCTCTGCCATGTTTTCACGAAGCCAATTGACATAAGACGTCATAGCGTAAGGCAGCGCGTCAGAGGCTTTTTGAATAGCAGTGAGTTTTGGCCGGTCTATCGCGCCTTCAGTTACTTCCACGATGCAGACACGGGCCAATGTGCTTTCCAGGGTAGGCTGTTCCTCAGCCGTCATTAGCATCATGCCGCGCGGTTCATATCTTCCTCGCTCGGACATATCAGAGTTTAAACGACCCCGCGCCGTACGGTTGGAATAAGCCCGGATCATTCTTTGTGCTATGCCTTCTTTAGATTCGGCGGCTTTGCGGTTTGCGCTTGGGTGATAATCGTCGATTACATGCAAAGAGTCCTTCAGAGTAAAGCTCCGCTTTTCCAGAATTCCCGGTGTGTCATCGAAGTTGCTGAGGCTTTCAGCGCCGCTGAAATTTCCGAAGTGGGCTAAGGCTAAAAGCGCAACCGTGGTTTTGAAACTGCCGGATTGCCCGAAAAGATAAAAGCTGAAATTAGGCATCGGTTTCAAGAGCGTGGTCATTGGCACCAAATAGATCAGGCAGAAAAGCGGGATCGTCACAGCCCGATTGCCGATATCCAGAAATTGCAAGCTTGTTTCCAGTCCTTTTTTCTCAGCTTCTGAAAAATCGGGAGCGCTTTCTTGCTTGCAAGATAGGGTGGGGGGAAGAGAGTAACGCTCAAGTTCTCTACTCAGCTTAACCGATACTTCCGGCATATCCGGCCCGCAGCCAATTGCGCCGGTAGCATGAAGGTAAACCCACTGGTTGTTTATTTCGCGCCAGCCCGTATGCCCGTAATGTGTTTTTACGGGCGTATCAGTAGAGGCTTTTTGAATGGAATGCCGTACATAATCTTTCACAGTCTGGCCCGGTTCCAGACAAGCTTTCGATCCCCATTTTGAGATCCAGGATAAGCCGGAAAATTTCTCCGCTGTTATTTCGAGCGGGGGTAAAGGGATTTTGTCATATAGCTTGCCGTCTATTGTAAAAAGGTGCTGACTATCGTTTCCGTCGTCAATAAGGTTTTCTTCTGTGATCCGGGCCGCGAAGTTGCAGAGTGGAATAATTATTTCTCCGCCGTCCTTGGAATATTTTTTCCGGCATAGATAGCCTTTTTTGACGAAGTAAGGAGAGTCGCTTTTTTCATCACCCTGTTTGTTATTCTCTGCGTCATGTTTTTGCTTTTCCTTTTCTGCACGGGCTTGAACTTGCTTTTTTATCTCATCGGTACTTTTAGTATTAGATTTACGATTGTTCATTTCCGAGTTCCGTTCTTAATTTTTTATGAAGTAAAAGTATCGCGGCGACCGACGATCTCTCGTCGTGGGGCATTCTCGCGCGTTGTTTTTTAAGAGTAATCAAGAAAAGATATTTTTACCGGAAAACATTAATTTCAGATTCCGATTAAGTTTACCCAGATATCTTTGAAGGAGTTCTGTTGTATCGCATTCAGGATGATCTGTATAAAGTTTTTGCTCCAGATCACACCTAATCTGAAGCAATTCCATATTCAGCGCTTTTAAAGACTGAAATGCAGATTTGTTCTTGCCGTCTTTATTTGCCAGGATAGTTGAAGCCTTTAGCGTTGCGATATGAGCGACTTTCAGATAGTAACCAATCAATATATGATCCTGCATCGATAAAAATTTTTTCATGCTATTCACCTTTTCATAATTTTTAAAATGAGGCACGGGAACTCCGCAGATGGCTTCCCGTGCCTCTCCCTTCGCGTGAATCCGCTTCTTCACGAAGGCTGACTTGGTTGACCTTCGGTCGGTTCCTCTGGCAGCGGGCCTATTGCCAAAAACTGTATTTCCAAAATGTTATTGGCAATCCGCTGCATCGTTTCATTCTGCAGGGGCGTGTTTTTTTCGGAATCTCTCCAGGGGAGAATTTTTTTCTTCAGCAGAGACATATAAATAAGAATCTCATTCATAGCGTCAGGGAAAGATCGTGGCCCTTCCTCGACTATTGATTTATGCATTTCTGCAGGAAGCGCCCAAGGTGGAAGGGGATCACCCCATGCCTTTTCCATGATTTCCACCGCCAAACGTCCGCTTAACTGTCGTTCCTTTAATAAAGCTCGGGATAGGGCTTTAATTGCACGGCGACCGGGTGAAGAGTTTATAATATTGAAGAGAAGCGGCTTGAATTCTTGGTAAAAATCTTCAGTATCAGAGTCGGGATGTTCGGTTCGCCATTTGTGCATTTGCAAAATCTCTTCGTCCAGCGCGAGTAGGCTTTTTACCGTATCAAAATCATGACAGTGCCCATTGCCTGGGGGCATGTCTGGACATAAACAGTCGATGGCCGCGCGACCGGCTAATAGTTCCAGGACACGAGGCAAGGTGAACATTCGATGATTAACCGCTTCAACTCTCTCGCAGTCGGGAAATATTGATTTTGTAATGCCGCCTAATTCTGTACCGTCGGGATGATGGCCGGGCTGAATGGATACCAGTTGAATAGTCATTCCAAAGTACCAGCCTACCACGGCATGACCGGGTTCATGTATGGCAGCATATAGTTCGCTGAGTGAAGGAGTGGAGGGGGGATTTTTTATCATCGCATAGCCCTCCAGGGTATGGAGTTGTCAAGCATCCAGAGCAAAAGGTCTTTGCTCTCAGCGGAGTAGATACGCTCTTTTTTGGTGATAGGACAATCAGGATAATCTTTCAGCCAATTGATAACGGCAAAAGCTTGATGACCGGCATATTCTGCTATTTCCTGCAAAGAACGCAGTCGGTGAGATTCCATTGCGGTAATACGTCTCCTTAAGAGAATGGGCTCCAGCATCGCTGTAGTGACTGTTTTAATATCAATACCGTCGAGTCCATGCTCAATCATCCAGGCTGTGTGCTCAGTTAAATCTATCGTAGGAAAGCCGCCGCGCTTGACGATAGGATATCCGTACGAATTAAGCGATAAGCCCTCTACAAATGACCGGCCCAAGAATTTTTCTATCTTTGCCGGGCCTATGATAAGATTATTCTTGGCGCCGTTGATTGCGGCGTCTTTAACTTCAGGGCTTCGGTTTGTATTTGGTAAATTCGTTTTCTTCTTTATTGCTTTGTTCATGATCATTTGCTCTCCTTTGTTTTTATTTACCCTTGGCCGCTGCCAGCATTTCCATTGTGATAGTCTTTG
>DAOQVG010000078.1:0-7453 GCA_035341435.1 Smithellaceae bacterium | reverse complement strand
TCAAAATAAACCGAAGGGTTCGGCGCCCGTAAAAAAAGCGGGAGGACACTTTCACGAGTCCACCCGAGGATGCCTGGGCGGCATTTCCTTTTGCTTTATTTCCCACACGGGCCAGGTGCAGCCCTGCGGCTATCTGGAGTTGAATTGCGGCAATGTGCAGCAGCAGAGTTTTGCCGACATATGGGAAAATTCGGAAGTCTTCCGCAACCTGCGCGATTACAGCAAATACAGCGGAAAGTGCGGCCATTGTGAATTTATCAAGGTTTGCGGCGGCTGCCGGGCCCGGGCTTATGAGGCGACCGGAGATTATCTGGCGGAGGAGCCGTTGTGTCTGTATGAACCAGGCTGTTAGCACAGAACAAGGGGTTGCAACCCCTTGTTCTACAAACGCCGGAATGATGAAATTGTGATATTGTATGGATGACATCGACAAAAAATTACTTAACATTCTGCAAAAAGAATTTCCGCTTACGGAGCGTCCTTTTGAGGCTGTGGCGGAAAAATGCGGGGTAAGCGAGGAAGAAGTAATCGGGCGCATTCAAAAATTTAAAGATGAGGGCGTCGTGCGCCGGATTGGAGCGGTCTTCAGCGGCTCTAATCTGGATCGTGTCAGCACTCTTTGCGCCGCCCGGGTGCCAGAGGCCAAGCTGGATGATTTTGTCCGCGTCGTTAATGACTGCCCCGGCGTTACGCACAATTATCTGCGAAAAAATGACTACAATGTCTGGTTTACGGTGAATATGAAAAACGAAGAGGACATTGATAATTTCCTTGCACGGCTGAAGTCGGAAACGGGAGTAATCGATATCCTGAATATGAAAGCGGTTGCGACATATAAAATCAATGCGACTTTTGAAATCTGACGGTTTTGTAAAAGGCCGGATGCTGCGACAAGCCGGCAATGATGGGAATACAAATTAACTATGAACGAAGAAAATAAGGTTCCCGTTGTCGCTCTGGTCGACGGCAACAACTATATTTACCGCGCATTTTACGCCATTCCGCAGCTCACCAATTCCAGGGGATTTCCTACCAACGCCATCTACGGCTTTACCAACATGCTGCTCAAACTCCTGCGCGACCTTCAACCGGATTATATTATAGTTGCGTTTGATGTTAAAGGCGCAACAATGCGTCATGAGGAATTTGCCGACTATAAAGCAAACCGCAAGCCCATGCCTGACGACCTGATTCCGCAGATTCCTTTTATCAAAGACGTGGTGCGCGGCTTATCCATTACAATACTGGAAAAGCAGGGTGTCGAAGCCGACGACATTATCGGCACTCTGGCTGCCAAAGCGGGCGAGCTTGGCTGGAAAACCGTCCTTGTTTCCGGCGACAAGGATTTAATGCAGTTGATCGACGAAAACGTCACCATGATCGACACGATGAAGGATAAAACTTATGACGTGGCGGCCGTCAGGGAACGCTTCGGTGTGAACCCCGATAAAGTTACGGAAATCCTCGGCCTGATGGGAGATGCATCGGATAATATTCCCGGCGTGCCGGGCATCGGCCCCAAAACCGCTCAAAGACTGATCGAAGAGTATGGTTCCGTGGAAGAAGTTATCCGAAATACGGAAAATTTGAGAAACGTCAAATTGCGGGAAAGCTTCCGCAAAAGTGCCGAACAAGCCAGAATGAGCCGCCAACTGGCGCTGATCAGAAAAGATATTGAGCTGAATTTGAACTGGGAGAATGCCCGGCGCCAGGAGCCGGACAAAGAAATGCTGCTGCGTCTCTTCAGTGAATTTGAATTTTCCTCGCTTCTTCAGGAACTGAAGCGCAGCGACAAGATTGCAGCAAAAAATTGTGATCTCATTCCGGATAAATCAAAGCTGGTGGAGCTGGTCGATCGGTTACAGAAACTCTCCGCAATAGCAGTCGAGTTTATCCGCGAGAAAAACACGCCTGCAGAATTAATCGGCATCGCCGTCAGCACGGGCGCGAATTCCTTCTATGTGCCCCTGGGGAACACAATCCCGCAGGCGCAGTTATCGACAAAAGAAGTGCTGCTGGCGCTTGCTCCGGTTTTTCGCAGCGCCGGCATTAAAAAATATGTGCATGATCTCAAAACCACCCTCGTTGATTTTTCCGATTTAGATATGGAAATGCCGTCGGGAAATGACACCATGCTTGCCGCCTATCTGCTCAACCCCGCCAGAAAATCTTATGAACTTGCTGAAATTGTCCGGGAGTATCTGCAGGAAGAAATCCCTTCCCTGAATGATACGGCCGGCGGCAAGAGCAAAACCTGTCCGCTGAACCTGATGCCTCTGGAAAAAATGGCGGGGCGCGCCGGTGCAAGGGCATTGGCCGTCTTCGAGCTTGCTCCGGTTCTGGCCGGAAAATTAAAGGAAGTGGACGCCGCCGAGCTTTTTGAAAAAGTGGAAATGCCTCTCTTATACGTGCTGGCTCAAATGGAAGAAAAAGGCGTGCTCGTCGACGCCGATCTCTTGAGGCAAATGTCCACGGAGCTCGCCCAATTGCTGTCCATTTCCGAAGAGAAGATTTTTCGCCTGGCCGGTGAAAAATTCAACATCAATTCGCCCAAGCAATTGCAGAGCATTTTATTTGAAAAACTTAAACTGCCCCCGGGTAAGAAAACCAAAGACGGTTTCTCCACGGACGTGGATGTTCTTTCCAATCTGGCCAAAAGTCATGAGCTGCCGGCGGAAATCCTCGCTTACCGCAGTCTGGCCAAACTGAAATCCACTTATATCGATGCCCTGCCGCTGCTCATCAATCCGCAAACGGGCCGTATTCATACATCCTACAACCAAACGGTGACGGCTACAGGCAGACTTTCGAGCAGCAATCCTAATTTGCAGAATATTCCCATCAGGACGCTGGAAGGCAAAAGAATTCGGCAGGCTTTCATTGCCGCACCGGATTGTATTTTGATCTCCGCTGATTATTCGCAAATTGAACTGCGCATTCTTGCTCATTTATCGGAAGATGAAACATTGATAGAAGCATTCCTTTCGGGAGAAGATATCCATAACCGCACGGCATCGGATATCTTCGGAGTATTTCCGCAAATGGTTAACGCCGACATGCGCCGGCAGGCCAAAGTAATCAACTTCGGCATTCTCTATGGCATGAGCGCTTTTGGTTTAGCCAAAGAGCTGGGTATCTCCCAGAAAATGGCGCAGACTTATATTGACGGCTATTTTCAGCGTTTTAAAAAAGTACGATCCTATCTGGACGGAATCCTGGAAGAAGCCCGCACCAAGGGTTTTGTCTGCACATTGCTGAATCGCCGCCGTTATCTGCCGGAATTGAACAGTCCGGTCGCCGCTGTAAGGCAGTTTGCCGAACGGATGGCGATAAATACACCCATTCAGGGAACCGCCGCCGACTTAATTAAAGTCGCCATGATCAATATCGCCCGCTTACTGCAGGAGCAAAAGCTTGCCGCCCGCCTGATCATGCAGGTGCATGACGAACTGGTACTCGAAGCGCCGGCCGGAGAAAAAGAGGAAGTCATGGCGCTGGTCAAAAGAGAAATGGAAGAAGTCATTAAACTTCGAGTGCCGCTGCGGGTGGAGATTGCGGCGGGAAAAAACTGGGACGAAGCACACTGAAGAGGGATGCTACAGTGACCGGCCTGTGTTGTTGCCCTGCTTTTTACTTCGACTTGGATAGAGCCGCCGGGAGGACGTTTCGTAGGAGGCGTTGCACGTCATTTAAGTTCCAGATCGACTATTTGCCAACGGACCCAAATTTATCAACCGCGCAAAACATTCGGCTATTACCGCTACATCCTTAATCTGTCCCCGTTTTATTGTTAGCCGGCACCATGGCAAAAGAACCTTGACAATATCTGGCAGTTTGGCTAATTTACCAAAAAGCACAGGAAGAGGAACGGATGATGGCAGGAAAAGTAAATACAAGGCATGAAGCATGGGCAAAAATAATCAAGGCAATGGCGCATCCCAGCCGGTTGTTTATTATCGAAGAGCTGCATAAAGGGGAACGCTGTGTAGGTGATCTTACGGCGATGATCGGTGCGGACACTTCGACGGTATCCAAACATTTGAGTGTTTTGAAAAATGCGGGGCTGGTGGTTGATGAAAAAAGGGCGAATTCCATTTATTATAAATTGCGTTGCCCCTGCATAATTGATTTTATGAGCTGCGTGGAAGAAGTTTTGATGGTCAATGCCCGGGAGCATAACAACATTTTAAAATGCTGCAGAAAATAAAATAAAATAGAAGGAGCGGGTTATGAAAATTGAAATTTTGGGAACAGGATGTGCCAAGTGCCATAAGCTGGAAGAGGATGTCTGGGATGCTGTTCATGAACTTGGTATCGAGGCGCTGATCATCAATGTTCAGGACATTAAGGAAATTGCCGGCTATGGCGTATTGACCACCCCCGGTCTGGTTGTGGACGGCGAAGTTAAAATGGCGGGAAAAAGTCCGACGAAGGATGAGATAAAAAAGTGGCTGGCGGGAGATAAGGACATTAAAGCTGCGCCATCATCCGGGGGATGCTCCGGCTGCGGTAAATGCTGAGCGGAATGGGAGCAAATGTGACATGAAAGAATGGCAAAAGCTGGTTTTGATAGTTGCCGTATTCCTGGGAGCTTATTATATTCCGTGGGATTCTGAAATCATCGGCCGGGCGGGTCTGGAAGCCTTTATGATGCTCCAGGAATACGCCCGGGAGCACGTGCTAACCTGTCTGATTCCGGCTTTATTTATCGCCGGCGCCATATCCGTATTTGTTTCGCAGGCTGCCGTACTGAAATATTTCGGTGCACAGGCCAATAAGATTTTATCCTATTCAGTTGCTTCCGTTTCCGGTTCTGTGCTGGCTGTTTGTTCATGCACGGTGCTTCCGCTGTTTGCCGGAATCTACTCCCGTGGCGCGGGCATCGGTCCGGCTACGGCTTTTCTTTATTCAGGTCCCGCGATAAATGTGCTGGCTGTCATTCTTACCGCCAAAGTGCTGGGCTGGCAGCTTGGTCTGGCGCGGGCAATCGGCGCGGTTTTTTTTGCCGTTGTGACCGGCCTTCTGATGGCGTTTATTTTTCGCCGGGATGACCAGAATCGTAAAACGGGGAAAATTTTTCTACCTGACGAGGACGGCAGGGAAAGAGCACTTTGGCAGGATGCGCTTTATATGTTGACTATGGTGCTCATTTTGGTTTTTGCTGCTTTTGCCCGGCCGGCGGCAGACGACGCAGCTGTCTGGCAATTTATTTTCAAGACCAAGTGGTATATTGTCGCGGCGCTGCTTATTGTTTTGACGGCAATGCTCAAACAATGGTTTGCCGGTGAGGAGCTGAAAAGCTGGATGGAAGCGACGTGGGGATTCACCAAGCAGATACTGCCGCTCTTATTGGGCGGAGTACTGGCGGCGGGATTTTTACTGGGGCGTCCCGGATATCCGGCGCTGATTCCTGAGCAGTACATTCAGGCTCTTGTCGGCGGCAATTCCCCGTGGGCAAATTTCTTTGCTTCCATTGTTGGAGCGCTGATGTATTTTGCCACCCTGACCGAAGTGCCGATTCTGCAGGGCTTAATCGGCTCCGGCATGGGACAGGGCCCGGCGCTGGCATTGCTTCTGGCCGGCCCTGCTTTATCATTGCCCAGCATTATCACCATCGCCGGCGTTATGGGCGTCAAAAAAACAGCTGTTTATTGTTGTATTGTTGTCTTTCTTTCCACCATCGCCGGTATGGGCTATGGCTGGCTGATGGGGTAAAAAACAAGAAACATCATCATACCCGGAAAATAAATTACTTTTACGTTTGCCGGGGCCAGCACCATGTTGATAAATACTGACCAGAGAATTATTGCGTTATGCCGCCAGACAGCGCCGAGATAAAAGAGACAGTTTTTGCCGACAGCAATCAGTTTTTTAGCGCCTTGATGCGGGATATTGATGAGGCTGTTGTGCATATTGATTTGGAAACCTACATTTATGATCTGGATCCGTTGGGCAGGGAAATCGCGGAGCATCTCGCGGCGGCAAGTCGTCGGGGCGTTTCCGTTCGCCTTCTTGTGGACGGCGTCGGCTCTTTGATGTCCGGCAGCGCACTGGCCCGGCAACTGAGTGCCGACGGTGTGCAAGTCCGTATTTTTAATCCTCTCCCCTGGAATGTCCATCATTGGGCCTGGGCTGTGCCTCGTCTGCCCTGGATCGTCCGGCTGCAACATCTGCTGGACGTCATCTCCAGACGCAATCACCGTAAAACATGCATAATCGACCGGCGGATAATGTGGATCGGCAGCTTTAACATTTCCCGGAGCCACCTTCCTGAAGAGCAGGGCGGTCAGAATTGGCGCGATACCGCCATACGGCTGGAGGGAGTGGATACGGAAAATCTGCAGAATGCCTTTAACAGCACCTGGGAGAACGACCGGTCTTTGATTCCCCGGCGGACGTTTTCTCCCGAAGCCATCCGCTTGAACAACAGGCATCGGCGCAAGCTACGGATTGATTTGCTGCGGCGCATGGTTAGGACTTCTTCGCGTGTCTGGATTACCAATGCCTATTTTGTCCCCAGTAATTTACTGCTGCGCTATCTAAAGAAAGCGGCGCGGCGCGGTGTTGATGTCCGCATACTTCTTCCCGGAACATCCGATGTGTTTTTCATGCCGTTGGTGTCGGCCATGTTTTACAGAAATCTGCTGACGGCCGGTGTGCGGATCTACGAATATGCGGACGGCATGCTGCATGCAAAACTTATGATTCTGGACGACTGGATGACTGTAGGCTCCACCAACATCGACTATATCAGTTTGTACCATAACCTGGAAGTGGAAGCAGTAGTTGCTTTGCCGCAGACCAAGAAAGTTCTGGAAGATCAGTTTCTTCATGATCTGACCAGAGCCGAAGAAATAAAAATTGATCATTTACCACAGTATCCCCGGTGGAAAAAAATTCTGGGGCAGGTTCTCCTGAGCCTGAAACGCTGGCTGTAATTCCCGGATTAGTCCAGTTTCCGCCCGGAAAGGGCTCTTTTCCGCTCCGGCTGTGTCGATCTACGGTATTGCTTGTGCGACGTACATTTTGTACGTCTCCGCGCAATCCCTTGATCTCCTTGCCGGAACGAAAAATACCTTCTTTCCGGCTCGGAAACAATTAGTTTATCTTTCAAATTTCCGGATGAACACTAGTCTAGATTATCATTGACATTGTGCTGAAAAATATGCTCTTGTTGCCGGACTAGTCAGGGAGAACCAAACTTGAAAAAAAGCAAAACAAGCTTCTTTTGCCAGCATTGCGGTTACATGTCGCCCAAGTGGCTGGGCAAGTGCCCGTCCTGCGACGGCTGGAACTGTTTTGCCGAGGAACTGATTGCGGATCAGGATGCGGAAAGCCGCGCCGACATGAAGTTTGGCGGCAAACCCCTGCAGATCGAGGATATTCCCGCTGAAGAAGGCAACAGGACAGTTACCGGTATAACAGAAATAGACCGTGTTCTGGGAGGCGGCAT
>DAOQVG010000077.1:0-7487 GCA_035341435.1 Smithellaceae bacterium | reverse complement strand
ACCGGTAAAACAAAAAGAAGCAGATGATAACGACTATGTCCTTGCGCCGGAAAAACAGGGTCAAAATGCGGAAATATTCGGCCAGCAGGTTTTTCCCGCGCGCCAATGTAGCGCTGTGGTCCGATGCGGGACAGGGCAGAACAAAGAAATGATAAATACACAGCGCAAGAAAAACCGCGGCGGCGACCAGAAAGGTAATCGACCAGGCCGAGGCAACCGGGTAGCCGGATTTTTGCAGAGCACCGGCCAGGATCACCAGACCGCCTTTGGAGGCGATGGTGGCCACGCGGTAAAAAACGGTGCGCACACCGACAAAAGCCGCCTGTTCAGGCGTACTGAGACCCAGCATGTAGAAGCCGTCGGCGGCAATATCGTGGGTGGCGGAGGAAAACGCCATTATCCAGAACATCGCCAAGGTGTAGCGCACGAAATCCGTCGCGGGCAGAGTCAGCGCAACACCGGCAAAGGATGCGCCGATGGCCAGCTGCATGAGCACGACCCAGAAACGCTTGGTGCGAAAAAGATCGACAAAAGGACTCCAGAGGGGTTTGATTACCCAGGGCAGATAAAGCCAGCCGGTGTAAAAGGCGATTTCTTTGTTGGAAAGCCCCAGGTTTTTATAGAGCACAACGCTGACGGTCATGGCGATCATGTAGGGAACGCCTTCGGCGATGTAAACGGTGGGCACCCAGAACCAGGGATTCCGGTTTTTTTCTTTCATTTAAAACCTCTTGAAGGAATCAAGGGCTGCAGAAACATGAAACCCGACTTCAATTTTTGCTCCTTGGTTTTTAAACCTGTTTCTCATCACTCGTCACTCGCTACTATCCACTATTTACTATTCACTATTTACTATTTACTGGTCACTTCAATCACCGTTATTTCGGGCCGGTTGAAAAAGCGTATTGGAACGTGCGTGGTAGCGATACCGCGGTTCACATACATCTTTGTCCTGCCCCGCACGAAGAGCCCTCTCATGAAAGGTGATTTGTTGGCTTTTTTGGATTTTTCCACCAGAAAGGGGATGCCAATCTGACCTCCATGCGTGTGCCCAACCAAAAGCAGGTTCACCCCAGCCTCAACAGCCTCGTCAAAATTGTCGGGATCATGGGCGAGTAAAATGACCGGGACATCAGACGGGATACCGCTGAAAGTCTTCAACTTTTCGTTTTTTCTACGGAAATAACCGAATCCTGCCAGATAAAGGGTCTTGTGATTGGGTAAAGCCACTGCCCGGTTTTCGTTGATCAGAATGTCGATGCCGGCAGCTTTAAATTTTTTCATGATTGCAGGGTTTTTTAAGGGGCCGTCATAATTGCCCGGCACGCCAAAGATGCCCGTTGTTGTTTTAAAACTCCGAATTAATTCAGAGAGCGCCGAGACTTCGGCAGCCAGTTCCATCTTCTGCTTGTCGCTGAAAAAGTCGCCGGTGATAAAAAGAAGGTCCGGTTTCAAGGCATTGACCCGGGCAATCAGGTTTCTTTCCCGATCGCCAATCCCGCCTTGAAGATGAATATCGGATATCTGCACAACCCTAACGCCTTCCAAAACTTTCGCCAGCTCCGGGTCGTGAATCACTACGTGTTCGGTCTTGAGCCAGTTTGGTTCGATCCAGTAGGCATCGGCAAACGAAGCCATCCCGGCAAGAACAAGAAGTATAGTCACTTTGCCAAAGAGAGAGAGCCTTTTCTTCCGGTACCAGGAAAGAGCGATCAAAAGAAGAATCAGCACCGAAAAAAGATTGAAGGCCCATGTCACTATACTCAATTTGTCGGCAGTTGTAATCATACTTGTCACAATTCACTTGTCACTTGTTACTATTTAATATTTACTTGTCACTTAAAATTGTAAAGACACCAGGAATCATTCATATAATTTCTGCAGTTCAGCGCCTGTAAAATAGTGAGCCAGGATGGCCTCGGCGCTGAATCCTTTGGCGGCCATTACCGCGGCTCCGATCTGGCACAAACCAACACCGTGCCCCCAGCCGCCGCCGTTTAGAATAAAACGTTTAACCGCGCCGTCTTGCGCTCGCTCGATCTCCACAACAAAAGCACTGCTTAAGAGGTGAGTGGGAGAAAGCCAGCTGCGAATTTCCAATTCCTTGCCGACGGTGACGGTCTGTTTTGCGCCTTCTATTCTCAATTTACTGATTCTCCCGGAAGGACCGCGCCGGACCGCGACCAGATTCTGCAATGCGCCGAAATCAATGCCGGACTTTTTCCGCAGAATTTCCTCCAATTCTTCGCGGCTGTAGCTTACCCGCCAGCGGTAAAAATCTATGGTTTCCTGATCGAAGGACGGCAATATCTGGCGGAGCAATTCTTTGTCCGCCGTATTGCAGTAAGCAGCCGGTTTACTCTTCAACCATCTTTCCGCATCCTCCTCGGACGCAACCGCGGCATAACCGCCTTCATAGTCGGCGACGCTTTGGAGGTAGGGAAAGGCTTTATCTTCCCAGGCCGAGGAAAAAACCTCGGTGAGGCCGCCGCAGGATTTATAATAACGGGCATCGCAGACTTTATTGTCGTGCACCAGATACACGCCCCGCGTTGCGTCAATCGCCGCTTTAACGCCGGCGGAGGTGATCCGTGATATCCCCTGGTAGCGCTGGCAGTGGTCATCGGCGCAGACATCAAAGCCGCAATGGTCGTTGGTATCGTGCCAGCGGATTATTTCAGCGGTGTCTGTCTGATCAACCCGGAGTGCATTGGCGTTTCTCTTTTTCCGCATGAGCATGGCGACCAGCCAGCTGCGGGCGGTAATGGCCTGGGCCTTTAAAAATTCCAGCGGGGCGCTCGCCGACATCTCCGAAGAAATGACGGAGGTCAGATAATCTTCGAGGGGTATTTCATTGATGAGATGAAAAGATGAATCGGGATTGGCCCGCAGGATGATATTGCCGCGAAATGTCTGCTGCAGGATCCGCTGCCAGTGAAAGCCGATGCCTATTGTAACATCCACGGTAAAATTTGAATTTTCACCGGCGGTTAGAAAAATTTTTTTCCGCGAGGCCACTTTCTTGCCCGTATCATCGCTCAGATGAATTCTTCCGGCGATGCTCCGGATATGGAGAAATTTCCCCGCCGTCTTTCCACCGGGAAGATAAAATTCTCCGTTTAAGGTTATTTTAGACTCGCAATATCTTTGCAGCAGAGCAACTTTAATTTTCGGTTCGCGATCAATCATCACCAGTCCGCAGTTTATTTAAATTTATAACAAATGGTATCAACGGCTTCTGCTTTTATGGATAAACCATGCTAAAGTCAAGCAAGTAATCTCTTCGGGTTCGTCTTTGCCTGCATTTAACATAATACTTGAATATTATTAATATATCATATATACCCCTTCAAAAAGACAAAGCGGATGATTTATGGCGTACATATGGCCTATAGGCGGAGGTAAAGGCGGCTCCGGTAAAAGTTTCTTAACCTGCACCCTGGGAAGGCTTCTGGCCGGATTCGGCAAGAAGACTCTTCTCATTGATCTTGATCTGGGCGCGGCAAATCTCCACACCTTTCTCAACGTTCCTTATCCCACCAGAAATCTGTCCGATTTCATTAGAAAAAAATGTTCATCTCTCGAAGATATCATTCTGGCAACGCCCACTCCTAATCTTTTCCTGATCAGCGGCGCCAATGATACGCTGGATATCGCCAATCTGCCTTATGAAAAAAAAATGAAGACGATGAGATCCATCGCCAAGCTGCAATACGACTGTATTTTTCTCGATCTCGGCGCCGGAACTTCCTTTAATACTCTGGATTTTTTCCTCATCTCTCAAAACGGCATTTTTATCGCCACCCCGGAGCCAACTTCTATCGAAAATATTTACCGGCTGATACGGTCTATTTATTTCCGCCGGATCAGGCAGTACTTCACCGCCGCCGCCTTTAAGGAATTGGAAGATCAAGCCGAGCAGGATTTCGGCAGTGAAGCCTATAACAAGCCGGAATGTATAATGCAGACGGTTCAAAGGTTATATCCGGAAACCGGCGCCAAACTGGAAAATGATTTTAACTCCTACAAATTCAAGTTCATTCTTAATCAGTTGCGGAAACAGGATGACGCCGGATTAGGCCCGCAGATGTGCAGGCTGATTGAAAGGCATCTCGGTCTGAAGATTGAGTTTGTCGGCAATGTTGCCTATGATGAGCATGTGCATGATGCTATCTGCCGCCGTATATCATTTCTGGACCGTTATCCTTATACCCGGGCGGCATGCGATTTGCGCCGGCTGGGCGGGCAAATCACCGATTCCGCAGGCGAACACTTAATGTTTGATATTGATTAAAAGGCCTGACAATCTAAACTTCAGGGGTTGGCTATGGGAAAAAAATTCGCCAAATTGAATTACTATGAGATGCTGGACATAAAACCGGATGTTCCATCATTCGAGGTGCGCAACGCCTATAATGCCGCCGTACAGATGTATCAAACGGATTCCCTTCCCAGTTATTCTTTCTTTTCCCCGGAAGAAAGGAAAGAAATACTGGCTTGCCTGGAGAAGGCTTATCTTACGCTGATCAATGAAAAGAAAAGGGAAGACTACGACAGCGAGCTGATCGAACGGGGCATTCTTGATGAATCCGTCAGGAAACCGGCGGCCAAGAAGTCGGTAAATATTTTTAACATCAACAGAGTGCAGGTCAGACCCGACGCCGCCAAAAATGCCTCTGCCGGGCTGCGCGCCCAAGTTCTGGAAAGTAATTTAATTTCCGAAATAATTGCTCAGGAAAAGATCAGCGGCGCAGACCTTCAAAAGATACGCAACGAACTGGCGGTCCCGCTGGAAAATATCGCTCTGGAAACAAAAATACGCATCAACTATCTGCACGCCATTGAAGGAGACGATTCGCAGGCATTCCCGGCGGCCATATTCCTCAAGGGATTTATCAAATCGTATTTAAAAAGCCTTTGCCTGGAACCGGCGGAGGAAGTCTGCACGAAATATCTGAATCACCTGGCTTCCCTTGCAAAAAAGACATGATTCAGCGAAGATAATTTTATGGTGATGTTTCTTTTAACTTTTTTTCTGTTGTATGGCGGGATCCATCTTTATGCCTTGATCCGGCTGGACAGCGTTTTTCATTTTTCCGCAGTCTATAAAACAATTGTTGTCGTCCTGATGATCTTCCTGATCTTTGCTCCGATACTGGTGCGTATTGTCGAGGCCCATCAAATGGAGGCGTTGGCGCGAATTATTGCGTTCATTGGATACCTCTGGATGGCCTTCATTTTCCTGTTTTTCTGCCTGGGCGTAGTCTTTGATGTCGTCCGACTCCTCTTCCGGTTTTTCCCCGCCGCAGTTAATCCTGCTGCTTTAAGCGGCATTGCTTTGGCTCTGGTAGCTCTTTTCTCTCTTATTTTAGTTGTTTACGGATACTTTGACGCCCGGGAAATTCGAATAAAAAAACTGGAGATCGTTACCGGAAATCACCTGCCGAACAACGGAAAAATTCGCGTCGTCCAGATATCCGATGTCCATGTTGGTATAGTCATTAAAGAAAAGCGACTGCAGGCGCTGGCGGATAAAATTAAAGAAGCCCAACCGGATATCCTGGTTTCCACGGGAGATCTGCTCGACGGCGAATTAAACAATGTCCTTCCGCTGGCGGAGCTGCTGGCGCAGATTAAACCGCAGTTCGGTAAATACGCGGTTACCGGCAATCATGAATACTACGCCGGAATTGACAAGTCGCTTGCGTTTACCAGGCAGGCGGGTTTTGAAATTCTCCGGGATGAAGTGAAAGAGGTGGCCGGGATAAATATTGTCGGGATCGATGATGTAACCGGTAGAAGACCGACAGTAATCAGAGAGAACCCCCTTTCGACAAAAACAATGCCGGCGGCAAGTAATGATAAATTCGTTTTGCTGCTGAAACATCAACCATTTGTCAATCCCGCCGATAATTTTAATTTACAGCTTTCCGGTCACACTCATGGCGGTCAGCTGTTTCCTTTCGGGCTGCTCACCGGCCTGTTTTTTGAAAACAACTACGGTTATTTTGAACTGGAAAAAAACAAGCTGCTCTATGTCAGCAGAGGCGTCGGCACCTGGGGGCCGCCGGTACGCGTCTTTGCCCCACCGGAAATCACGGTTATCGATCTGATTGGAAGGAATCACAAGCAGTGAAGAGCCCGATAGTTACGCTGACCACGGATTTTGGGTACGTCGCCCCCTGGACGGGCGTGATGAAGGGGGTAATGCTTTCCATAAATCCTGCTCTCGTCATAGTCGATCTTACCCACGAAGTTCCACCTCAGGACATAATGAGCGGCGCTCTGGCTTTGGCCGACTCGCTGCCGTTTTTTCCTCCGGGAACAATTCATGTAGCCGTCGTCGATCCCGGAGTCGGCTCAAAGCGGAGGCCGATAGTGGTGAAAACCGCCAAGAGTTATTTTGTCGGCCCCGACAACGGTCTGTTCTGGCCGGCCATTGAACGCTGGGGCGGGTTGGAAAAATCCTGGCGAATAACGAATCAGGAATTTCTGCTCCATCCGGTCAGCGCCACCTTTCATGGCCGGGATATCTTTGCGCCTGTCGCCGCCCACCTGAGCCGGGGAGTGCGGCCTGATGATTTTGGCCCCGAAATCGATGACTTAGAAAATCTGCTGCTACCCCGGCCGTTGCTTAAAGAGAAAAAAATTCTTGGCGAAGTCATCGGCGTGGACACCTTTGGCAACCTTATTACCAACATCACCAGCGAAATCCTCAGATCTTATGATACTCAAAAGCTGACCGTCACGATTAACGGTATTGCCATTTGCGGCCTTTCGGCGGCCTACTCGGCTGTTCCCGCCGGTAATGCCCTGGCTATTGTCGGCAGCTCCGACCGGCTCGAAATCGCCTGCTTTCGGGGAAGCGCAGCCAGACATTTTGATGCGGCCCGCGGCACGCCCGTGGAAATAAATTTTTAATAATTTACAGCATCCGGCCTTTTTACGAGGTCGTCAGGACTTGACAATCTTAAATTGATGTCCATTATAACGCCGCATTAACCGTTTATCTTTACAATTACCTGAATACATTTCACAATACATGTTTGGAGGCATCATGGAAGGAAAAGTTGAAACCCGACAATTTAAAACTGAAGTTCAGCAACTCATGAACGTCATCATCAATTCGCTCTATTCCCACCGGGAAATTTTCCTGCGGGAACTTATTTCCAATGCGTCGGACGCCATTGACAAGCTGCGATTCCGGGCGCAGACGGAGCCGGAACTTCTCAGTGACGACACGGAACTGAAAATCAAGCTTACCCCCGACAAAGAAAACATGACTCTGGAAATCGCCGACAACGGCATCGGCATGACCCACGAAGAAGTCATTGAAAATATAGGAACCATCGCCCGGAGCGGGACGGCGGATTTTCTCGCCTCCCTCAATACAAACGATAAACAGGGCGCAGTGACGCCTGAGCTCATCGGTCAGTTCGGTCTGGGCTTTTACAGCGCCTTTATTGTGGCCGACAAGGTCACCCTCA
>DAOQVG010000076.1:5651-7491 GCA_035341435.1 Smithellaceae bacterium | reverse complement strand
ATAAGATATGTTATGTAAACATAAAACGATTATTTAAAATGAACCTGCGTTCGGTCAGCCCCTGAATATTTCCTCCTGCCAGCTGCGTATTAAGGCCACTTTCAATTGCTTTCAATCAGTGGGACGAATGGACTTTGCATCCTGCCCCTTGATAAGAACCTGGACAGTCGGGTATTTCTTCTTTTCGATTACAATAAAAAAGGATGGATTCTACAAGAGGTGAATCCATCCTCTAAATTTTTTACATTCAAATTTTAAACACTATTTTAGGGGGTTTGCGGCATTCCCTCATATTTCACAACACATTCCGGTCTGCCGCAAAAAATAAAACTGTTGTTCATGTGGTCGCGTTCATCAAGGGCGATGCTCTGAAAAACTTCTGCCCAGTTCTGAAAGTTCTTGTAATTTTTAACCAGATTGCTCTTGACGGGTTGATTCTCCCATTCGGGATGATCTGCGACAAATTCCGCATAAATATGTTCAGCGTGATCCTCAAATTCCGCGTTGAAAAGAAAGGCCCTGTTTATGTTAATTCGCGCCACAATCCATGTTAAGAGAACGTAGCTCATGACCATTAAGAAAATCATCGGGGTAGATAAAAACCAGGGGTCGTTGACGCCGTCCTCTTTCATTTTTTCATGAACAGCCAGCAAATGCCAATATTCACTATCCTGCGCCTCCCTCCCCCAGGAGACGATTCTGCCGGCCAGCTGTACAATTTGAGGATCGCTGTAGTTAAAAGTCATACGCTTATATTGATACCCCTCCCAGGTGCGATAGGGTATACATGCAAGAATTTCAAGGAGTTTTGTTTTAGGAAGCGTTGTTTTTTTTCCGACCAGCATGTCCATGCCGAAAAAAAAGAACCGTGCTATGGCAGAATAATTGTAGTGAGGTCTTGCTAATGAGGCCAGCTGCTCCTTTTTCAGATCGATCTTTATCTTTTCCATTGGTAACCTCCTGCAGGTAAATTATGCACATTAAAATTTTAACAGCATTTTTATTAAGAAGGCACTTCAGTATTGAATCTCGATCATTGATGGCGCAAATACTTTATAATATTTATACAAAAAGTTTTTCTAAAAGGGAAGAAATATTTAATTTTTAAAAAAATTCCACCTCCCCCGTTGCCCCCATATCATTGCCGCAGATTATTACTATTCCTTTCACCCCCGGAATTTTTATTCCATAAGCGAGAGCTTTTTTTATGTCATTTTTACTTTTTACACGATTGCCAACGGCAGATGCCGCCGCATCGGCGAGAGTTGCAGATTTGGAGATTACACAAACAGCATCAGCTTTGCCAAAGCTTAACGACGGTCCGACAGTGGCCGATGACGTGCATATTCCTAATGGAGTATCTTCAGGTTTTATAATGACTTTAAGCTTATAACTTAAAGCAGATTCTCCGGCAAAAAAACCCACGGTTACTTTCTTTTCCGATTGAAGAAAAATGTCTCCTCCGTTTTCAATAATCAGGTTTTTTGTCAGTCCGAGAAGGTCGTATCCCACAAATTCAGCAACGGCTCCCGCAACTGAGGCCATCGGCCCAACGCCGCAGATTTTTGATTTGCTGATCATATCACGTACAATCGGCGGGGCCAGATCATTTTCCGCAAGCGGTAAAAGTGATGTGCGGAATTCAGGATAGGTTTTAATGTATGATTCTATAAAATTTCTTTGTTTTAACAGTGACTTGTAAGCTTGTGCGGTAAGATCGGAATCTGAGCTGATAAAGAGATCGCTTTCAGCAATTTTTACATTATATGAAGTAAGATTATCCTTATTTATTAATGACCTGTATATTCTTTCTTCATATAACATATTATTAATTATGACT
>DAOQVG010000076.1:0-5551 GCA_035341435.1 Smithellaceae bacterium | reverse complement strand
ATTTATTAATGACCTGTATATTCTTTCTTCATATAACATATTATTAATTATGACTACTGTAAGACGACCATGTAAAAAGGCCGCAGGCAAGGCGCGCAAATCCCAAGGAGTGAGACGTACTTTTTGCGTACGTCGCAATGACGAGGGATGCAGCGCAACGCAGCATCCGTACTTTTTACATGGTCGTCAGCAATAAGTTGTCGCCCCCTCCCCCAGTATGCTGTCTGCTTCCCGCTTTAACCGGTCGTTAATATCCAGGCGCGACTCATCACCAAGGTATACAATTGTTTCACTTTTTTCATTAATAATGTGTATATAACTATCGTATTTACCGGGGTATTTTTTAATGGCATTGCCGAAGGAAATAATGTTGTCCGGTGAAACTTTATCCGCATCAATGATAAAACGAATTTGCTTATAAGGGTTTTCCATCGCTACGGCAAGAGAAATAACCTCTTGGGCAATAACTTTGAGCGACTCATCACCAACATCTATAGTTCCCTGAATGACCACCGGTTCGTCCGCGTGAAGCAGATCGTAATATTTTTTATAGGTATCCGCCCAGAAAATGATGCTTACTGAACCCTGTAGATCCTCCAGGACGACGTTGCACATGATGTCTTTACGTTTAGTCGTTCTTTCGGACAGGCTGCTGATCACACCGGCAATGCTTATTGTGTCTTTGTCCCGTTTTGTACTTAAAGAAGCTGAATCCGTGTTGGTGACATACTTTAATTTGTCGGCAAAACCATACAAGGGATGTCCGGAAATGTAAAAACCAAGTGTTTCCTTTTCGATAGATAAAAGTTCTTTGCGATCCCATTCCGGCAGATCGGGAATCATGTAAGAGCCACCACCGTTTTCCGCAGCGCCTCCGGAATTATCCAAGTCATCAAAAAAACTGGCCTGATTGCTGATTTTCTGCTTTTGTTTGCGTTGAGCTTCTTCCATCGCCGCTTCACAGCATTCCATAAGCTGACGGCGTTTATACCCCATCGAATCAAAAGATCCGCATTTAATCAGGCTTTCAATGACACGTTTATTAACTTTGCGCAGATCGACGCGGCTTAAAAAATCAAGAAATGACGAGAATTTTTCCTGCTGGCGCATGGCGATAATGGACTCAATCGCCGCCTCGCCGACATTCTTTACGGCCGCCAGACCGAATCGGATATTTTCCCCGGAAATGCTGAAATCTTTTTGTGATTCATTGATGTCCGGGGGCAGGATACTAATGCCCATTTCCTTGCAATTGCTCATGTATTTGATGATCTTGTCGCGGTTGTCTTTTTCCGAAGTGAGCAGTGCGGCCATGAAGGCGACGGGGTAATGTGCTTTTAAATAGGCGGTCTGATAGGTGATAATAGCGTAGGCTGCGCTGTGAGACTTATTGAAACCATACTCGGCAAATGTTTCCATCTGCTCCCAGATGGTCTTCGCCTTGTTTTCATTAATATTTTGATTTCGTGCGCCTTCGAGGAATTTGGGCTTCTCCTTTTCCATCGCCGCAACCTGCTTTTTCCCCATCATTTTGCGCAGCGTATCGGCCTGAGCCATTGTGTAGCCGCCGATAACGTTGGCAATCTGCATTACCTGCTCCTGATAGAGAATGATGCCGTAAGTTTCCCTCAGAATTGGCTCCAACTGCGGAAGTTCATAGGTAATCTGCTGTTTACCATGCTTGCGGGCAATGAAGTCGGGAATCATCTTCATCGGTCCGGGGCGATAAGCGGCAATTAAAGCAATTACGTCTTCGATGTGATCCGGTTTAAAATTGACCAGAAGGTCCTTCATGCCGGAGCTTTCCAGCTGGAAGACGCCATCGGTTTCGCCTTTCATCAATAATTCATAAGTATCCCGGTCATCCAGCGGCAAATCATTGATGTTGATATCTATATTGTGTGATTCCCGGATGAAATTGACGGCGTTGCGAATCACCGTCAGCGTCTTGAGCCCCAAGAAGTCAAACTTGGTTAAACCGACCGTCTCAATATCCTTCATGGAATATTGAGAAACTATATCGTCTTTGGGCGCAAAGAGGGGAACTCTTTCGACCAGCGGCACGTCCGAAATAACAACTCCGGCGGCATGAACCGAAGAGTGCCGGTTAAGGCCTTCCAGAACTACTGAAAGAGAGAGCAATTTATCAATTTGAGGATTTTTCTTGCGCTCCTCGGCAAACCGGGGCTCCATTTCAAAAGCCTGGGCCAGCGTGATATTTAAGACATTCGGCACCAGCTTGGCGATGCGGTCGGCTTCGCTGTAAGGAATATTCAAGGCGCGTCCGACATCCCGAATCACACCTTTGGCCATCATTTTTCCAAATGTGCAAATTTGTGTGACTTTATCCTTGCCGTATTTATCCGTCACGTATTTGATGATTTCACCACGCCGCTCCTGACAGAAATCAATATCGATATCCGGCATGCTGATGCGGTCCGGGTTCAGAAATCGCTCGAAAAACAGGCCGTAACGCAGGGGATCGACATCGGTTATCCGGATGGCAAAGGCGACGAGAGAACCGGCGGCCGAACCGCGTCCCGGTCCAACTGGAACATCATTGTGCTTGGCATGCTTGATAAAATCGGAAACGATGAGAAAGTAACCCGCAAACCCCATTTTTTTAATAATTTCGAGTTCTATGCGCAGGCGCTTATTATATTTTTCCCGAACTGCGGCCTCTTCTTCCTTCTGATATTTCATGACTGCCGGAAATCGCTTTTCGAGACCGCTTACCGCCTTGCGCTCCAGATAACTTTCCAGTGTTTCCTCGGGCTTTTTCATTTCAAATTTCGGCAGATAAAACTTGCCGAATTCAAAGGTAAGATCACATCTATCAGCAATATCCGCAGTGTTGGAAATTGCTTCCGGCGTTGCGGCAAAGAGTTCACACATTTCTTCCGGGGAACGTACATAAAACTGATTGGACGACAGAGACATCCGGTCGGCATCTTCAACGGTTTTTCCCGTCTGGATGCACAAAAGAACATTGTGCGCTTCGGCATGTTCAATATTGAGGTAATGGCAGTCGTTGGTGGCGATGAGTCCGATGGAAAGTTCCCTGCTCAATTCGATCAGGCCCTCATTGGCGATCTTCTGCTCGGGAATGCCGTTTTCCATGAGTTCCAGAAAGAAATTATCTTCACCGAAAATCTCCAGATATTCACGGGCGGATTTTCTGGCCTCGTCCATATTGCCCCGGACGATATGCGCGGCAATTTCACCATGCAGACAGGCGCTGGAAGCGATCAGTCCTTCAGAATACTGTTTAAGCAATTCTTTATCTACCCGCGGACGGTAATAAAATCCTTCGATATGCGCGGCGGACGTCAGCTTCATTAAGTTCTTATACCCCTGCATGTTTTTCACCAGCACGACCAAATGACGCGTGGCCTCGCCGATCGAAGAGGCATTTCTGTCAAAACGGCTGCGCGGGGCGACATAGAGTTCACAGCCGATGATGGGCTTAATACCGTTTGCTTCGGCCTGCTTATAAAAATCTATTGCTCCGAACATGTTGCCGTGATCCGTGATGGCGATCGCCGGCATGCCGAATTCCTTCGCCTTTTTAAAAAGTTCGTTCAGACGAATCATGCCGTCGAGCAGACTGTACTGGGTATGGACATGCAGATGAACAAATTTTGACTGTTTCATGGTTAATTAAACAAATGCAGCTGATTTAAAATCAATCAATCCAGTAATTGGGCGCTTCTTTGGTAATAATGACGTCATGCACATGACTTTCCCTCAGGCCGGCCGTAGTAATACGCACAAAACGGGCTTTTTCTATCAGTTCCGGAATAGTTCTGCAGCCGGAGTAACCCATGCCCGCCTTCAGACCGCCCATCAATTGCAGAATACTGGCGGAAAGAGAACCACGGAAAGGCACCCTCCCCTCAATTCCTTCAGGAACGAGTTTGTGGGGAGCTTCGATGTCATCCTGATAGTAACGGTCGCGGCTGCCCATTTTCATGGCTTCGAGCGACCCCATCCCGCGGTAAACTTTATAGCTTCTTCCCTGAAATAAAATTGTTTCACCGGGGCTTTCCTCCGTCCCGGCAAACAAACCGCCGATCATAACACTGCTTGCCCCGCAGCCGATCGCCTTGACAATATCACCGGAATATTTGACGCCGCCGTCCGCAATTACCGGAATCCCATGTATGGCCGAAATCTTGCAGACGTCGCGGATAGCGGTCATTTGAGGCACTCCCACTCCGGCAACAATTCGGGTCGTGCAGATGGAACCAGGTCCGACCCCCACTTTCACGGCGTCTACGCCGGCATCGATCAAAGCTTTGGCGCCCTCCCCCGTTGCTACATTGCCGGCGATCAATTCACATTTGGGGAAAGTTGCCTTTGTCGCCTTGATGGCATTGATAACGCCGGTAGAATGACCGTGCGATGTATCGATACAGATTACGTCGGCTCCCGCCGCCAGCAATGCTTCAATTCTCGGCTCCCTGTCCAGAATGCCTACTGCGGCGCCGACACGCAGCCTTCCTAAAGAATCTTTGCAGGCATTGGGAAACTTGCGAATCTTTTCAATATCTTTAATTGTAATGAGACCTTTTAATCTGTACTCGTCATCGACAACCAGCAATTTTTCGATGCGGTGCTTGTGCAGCAGTTTTTTGGATTCCTCCAAGGTAATGCTGGCGGAAACAGTAACCAGGTTTTCCTTGGTCATGACATCGGAAACGGGCTGATCCATATTTTCTTCAAATCTCAGGTCGCGGTTCGTAAGAATGCCGACCAGCTTGCCGTTTTTCACAACCGGTACACCGGAAATCGAATATTTGCTCATCAACGCCAGGGCGTCGCTGACCTTGCGTTCCGGTTCGATGGTAATCGGGTCAACGATCATGCCGCTTTCGGATTTTTTAACACGGTCGACCTCAATTGCCTGACGTCGAATGCTCATGTTCCGATGAATTATTCCGATGCCACCTTCCTGGGCCAGGCAAATGGCCGTTCGCGATTCCGTCACGGTATCCATCGCCGCGGAAACGATCGGAATATTCAACAGGATATTCCTGGTCAGGAATGTGGATGTATTAACATCCCGCGGCAAAACATCCGATTCGGCGGGCAGGAGCAGGAGATCATCAAAAGTCAAAGCATCCTTTACTACATCGTCAAGCATTATATCCTCCGTAATTATAATACGTAATGGTTAAGATAAAATTTTTCATCATCCTGTCGTATGTAAAAACTGCCGTCTTTTTCGTCATTTTCGATATAACCCGCTAATTGATAGTAGCCTTTGCGGGAAAACCGCGCCGTAAATTTACCGTTTTTCACCATACAGTAGGGAATATTTTCCTTGCCCATGTATAAAGAGCGTAAATCCAGTTTTTCCCAGGAATCGTCGGTGAGTTGAACATAAAGTTGCTCGCTCGCGTCGCCGTCAAGTTTTTGTTTGTAGGCGGACTTGACGACAAAAGCGGTATCTTCTACATCAAGATAACAAGATTCCGGTCCCAGCTCGATATAGTATTTTCCCGACTCGTCTATCCGAAGATGTTCAAAAAAGACGCTCAATATCTCT
>DAOQVG010000075.1:5354-7539 GCA_035341435.1 Smithellaceae bacterium | reverse complement strand
AGTTAGCCGGTCTGGGAAACAAAGTGGCAGGGAGCGCCCGCAAGGATCGTTTTTTAGTTCCTGTCAACAGCGATTTTGATTTGTACAGCATGGGGCCGGATGGTGTCAGTACTTTAGCATTAACCGCCAAGAATAGCCGGGATGATATTATCAGGGCCAATGACGGCGCATACATAGGCACTGCAGCAGGATATTAAATGGCAACATGTTCAAGCATTCTGAAAAGCAAGCTGGCTAGGCGATTTTTCGCCATGTTTATCATTTGTGCCTTGATCCCCATCCTGGCTATGGTTGGAATTTCCTATCACCGTGTCATCCGGCAACTCCAGGATCAGGCTTTCGAGAGGTTGCATCAATCGGCCAAATCACATGCTTTGTCTATCTACGAACGCCTTTTATTAGCCGATCAGCAATTGCAGGTGGTGCAGGATATCCAACCTGTGAGCAAAAAAAGCATCAATTTTTCGGATTTGCCGCGAGCCTTAAGGGATCGTAATTCCGAAATATTTAGCGGTATGGCACTGTTCCGCAACATCAAAATATCATCGTCTTGGGGAAGTGCACTGCCGCCCGCCTGCCTGGAAACTATCCACAAAATTGTCTCCGCCCAACAAAACATCCGTCTGGTAACCTGGACTAATTCCGTGGGGCAATCTTCAGTGGCTATTATCCACAGGTCAGGAAATCCTGAGGCCGATGATGAATTTCTGGTTGGTATGGTTAACGCGAAATATTTATGGGGGTTGGATAGAGGCAACAATTTGCCGGCATCCACTGAGGTTTGCCTTTGGGATGACCGGGGCGGGAAATTATACAGTTCCCTGGCTGCTGAGAATGTCTGGTATGAGCATATGTGGCATCTCATTAACGGACGACCCAGCGGACAAACCGAAGTGTCCCTCCCAGGCAGTTCCTTTTTTGCCGCCCACTGGTCCATGTTTTTAAAACCACACTTTGGCGTATCCAAGTGGATGGTGATGCTACTGGAGCCCAAAGAGCATGTCTTTGAACCTCTGCATATCTTTCAGACTATTTTTCATTTTGTCCTGGTACTCGCGTTTATAATTGTACTCGGATTGAGTGCATGGGCCATCAACAGGAGCCTGAGCCCTATTAAGTCGCTCATGGAAGGGGCTCGTCTTATCGCAGATCGTCAGTTTTCCCATCGTGTCGTTGTCGATACCAGCGATGAGTTCAATGATCTGGCCACTGCATTTAATCATATGACCCATGAATTGAATGTACAATTTCAGTTCCTGACGGAAAGTGCAAATATGGATCAAGCCATTTTATCCATTTCGGATATTGAGCAGATTGTAATGACCGGTTTGAAACTTTTCAAGGCGCTTTACGGGAATCAACCGATAGCCATTTCTCTACTGGAATCGAATCAGAGTTTTCAAGGTCGTTCTTTTGTCTACATCAATGGAAAACCTGCTCAGGAAACCATCATCGTGACGTTCCAATTAAGTCCTGAAGAATACCGCATCTTTGAGGAAGATCAGCGTTGGTTGAGGTTTGATGTAGGTCCTGATGCTCCCTCCTGCATCTCCACATTGCAGCAACCGGGTTTAGATGGCTATTACATATTTCCCATCCGGCTGCAGCAGCGCCTTTTTGCCATGGTAAGCATGGGTGTAGGAAAACAGAAGGAATTCAACCTTGCAGAACTGGAAAGAATTCGTGGATTTTGTGATCATTTAGCCGTGGCATTTGCCAACTCCAACTTGGTTCGGGAACTCAAGGAGCTGAACCTGGGCACTCTTTATGCGCTGGCGCGCACCGTAGATGCCAAATCATCCTGGACTGCCGGTCATTCGGTGCGTGTCACGGAGTTGGCCGTAAACATTGCAGCGGCCATGGGGCTGGACGCGTCATCCCAGGAAAACCTGCGCCGCGCCGGATTGCTGCATGATATCGGGAAAATTGGTATTCCCTTACGCATATTGGATAAAAATGGAGCTTTGACGGACGAGGAATATGAGATCATCAAGGGTCATCCTACCATCGGTGCGATGATCCTCAGCCCTATCAAGGCATACGCGGAGATCATTCCGATTATCGAGCAGCATCATGAACGATATGACGGCAAGGGATATCCTTTCGGGTTGGATAAAGAGCGGATACATTTATTATCCAGAATTATGAGTTTGGCGGATGCCTATGATGCCATGGTTTCCGACCG
>DAOQVG010000075.1:0-5344 GCA_035341435.1 Smithellaceae bacterium | reverse complement strand
ACCGTAAAGGATTAGATGTAAATAAAGTCATGCAGATCATCAGAGAAGAGGCCGGGCGGCAATTTGCTCCCGAGGTGGTTGAAGTGTTTCTTCACATGATGACAATAAAAGGAAAAAATGTATGAAACCGCAAGACAATTATAGGCTGTTGCGGGGCTGGTGGTTGTTTCTGCTGTGCCTGACTGTTTTCCCAGCATGCGCAGGTTCACAAATGCCGGAGCAAGTGATTGGAAAATGGGAAAGCGATCATGAAAAATATCAGCATTGTTTCATGAAGATAGAAGCGAAATCAGTCATCTTTGGGAATAAAGAACAGAACACCGAAATTGGTATTATTCAAGAAATAACTCAAATAAAGAAGGATTCGGAACAGATTGTTAGAATTAAATATACGGACATCAACCAAACAACTTTAACCTTAAGCCTGGTCTATTCAAATAATGATAAGAATTCTCTATGGTTTGAAAACCAACCAGCGGTAACCTGGAAACGCTCATCGTTGCCCTGAATCCAACAATAAATGGATCGCGGATTTTGATAAAGAGGGAGGGCTTGTTATGAAAACGAATGACAATCGCAGAAAGTGGGGGCATCTTTTGACCCATTCCAGCTTTCAGCTTCGCCTGGTCCTGATGAATCTATTTTCCTGATAATGATTATACTTACTTGTAACTATTCAGCACGATTTTTCAATTTTTGAATAAAGTTCTTGACACGTTTTTCAGCAAAAATCCAAGTACCGGGGTATATCAGGTTGTTTTTTCTTTTAGTGCGATAAAGATAGTTGTACATGCCATGACGTATTTTTATAAAAGTCATCATGTTCGTTTACTTCTTGCGACCATTTTAATAAACCGCTTGAGATTCAACAACAGGAACAGCATCAGGTGTTAATGCTTTGTAAGTTAATAATATCATAAGAAATGATTCGGGGGTAAAGATATATTGACAAGCTTATCTAATTATAATACACAAGCCCCTTATTTCGAGAAAGATTATTAATTTATGAAACATGACAGCCTTATTGCCGAAGAAGGTTATCCCTTCATTATAGTATCTCTTGTCATTACGGTTATTATTGCTGCTTTAAATATAAAGTGGCTGTTCGCCTTATCTTCCCTGATCTCGTTATTTGTTATTTGCTTTTTTCGTAATCCCGAACGCTTCTTCCAGGACGACGAAAAACTTGTAATTTCGCCCGCCGACGGCAAAGTGATCAAGCTGGAAAATGTCGAGGGAAGTGGTGCAATGACGGGAAAATTCAAAAAGATCAGCATTTTTATGAATGTCTTTAATGTCCATGTCAACCGCGCTCCCTATGGCGGGAAAATTGAAGCAATTAATTACTATGAGGGAAAATTTCTGTCCGCCAATCTGGATAAAGCCTCCAGCGACAACGAACGTAATGCAATACAAATTCGAACGGATAACGGCTCTTTGATCTGGGTTGTGCAGATTGCCGGCCTCATTGCGCGCCGGATAGTTTGCTGGGTTAAAGTCGGTGATATAGTTAAAAAAGGCGAGAGGATCGGTCTGATTCGCTTTGGTTCCCGGGTTGAAGTTTATCTGCCGGAAGATTCCCGTATAACAGTAAAAGTTGGTGAAAAGGTCAAGGCGGGCGAAACTCCTTTGGGATATTTGCCGTAATAAACGATTTTCTCAAGAGACCGGTATGAATACAGAAACACCGATTAAAAAAATCCGCATTAAAAAAGGTATTTATGTTTTACCTAATCTCTTCACGACGGCCTCTCTTTTCGCCGGTTTTTATTCCATCATCTCTTCTCTGCAGGGGAAATTTACGGTTGCCGCCGCCGCGATTTTAGTTTCTCTTGTTCTGGACGGTCTGGACGGACGAATCGCCCGAATGACCAACACTACCAGTAAGTTCGGCGCCGAATACGACTCCCTGGCCGATCTGGTGGCCTTCGGTGTTGCTCCATCGCTTCTGGCCTACATATGGGCAATGTCATTCTATGGCCGGTGGGGATGGATCGCCGCGTTCCTGTTCGTCCTCTGCGGGGCGCTGAGGCTGGCCCGTTTTAATATTCAGATCGGCATAATCGAAAGCAAGGTTTTCAATGGTCTGCCGATTCCGGCGGCGGCGGCGTTTGTCGCCACAACTGTCATTTTTTTCCATTATCTCGGTGTTGAAGGGAAATTTGAAAATCCCTGTATATTATTTTTTGTCATTATTTTATCACTGTTGATGGTCAGCAATGTTAAATATTACAGCGGCAAAGATATGAAGCTTTTTGCCCGTAAACCCTTCATGTCTTTTTTATTGCTGGTTATTCTCTTAATTGTTATAGTCGCGGAAAAAGAGATTATGCCTTTTGCCATCATGATGGTCTATGTTATTTCCGGGCCGATTTGGTGGGTGATAAAATTTCGAAGGCAATTGGCGCAAAAAGCTTTGGAAAAAAAGAACGGTAAACAGGAGCAGGAACAGGAGCACCCGGAAGACTAGATACAGAATCCCGTGCACCATTAATAAATATTCGAATTATGAGGATTATTGGAGGTAAGGCCAGGGGACGAACAATACAGTTTCCAGCGGCATCAAGAGAAAGACCGACTTCCGATTTTTTGCGGGAAACTCTTTTTAATATTCTGGGTCCACTTGAGGGAAAGTCATTTCTTGATCTTTTTGCCGGTTCAGGAAGCGTCGGAATAGAAGCCGCCAGCCGCGGGGCCAGAGAAATCGTTCTTATAGAAAAAGATAAAAAAATTTCTGCAGTTGCCCGAAAAAATGTTGTTGCCTGCAATCTTGATAATGTATGTTGGATTATCGCCAGGGATGTCAGTGCAGGGCTCGGCGATCTTTTTAAAAATAAAAATAAATTTGATATTGTTTTTGCTGATCCCCCCTATAACCGGGGATTGGTTGAAGTAACGATAAAGTTGTTGCAGCAAAATCCGGTATTTACGAAAGAGGCCATGGTAGTGATTCAGCATTCAACAAGGGAGGATGCAGATTCGCAGTTGAATGAAGAATTAGTTCTTATAGATCAGAGAAAATACGGCGACAACGCCTTGACTTTTTTTAAATGGAGCGCTCATGACGGAGGAAAAATTTAACAGCAGGATTGCAGTTTATCCCGGTTCCTTTGATCCGATCACCAATGGACATGTGGATATTATTAAAAGAGGAATTCGGCTTTTTGATAAAATAATCGTTCTTGTTGCCTATAATCCCGCCAAAACTTCGTTGTTTACGGTGGAAGAACGAGTGGCGATGATAAAAGAAACATTTAAAGATGTTGATAGAGTTGAGGTGGACAGTTATTCCGGTCTGCTCGTTGATTATCTTAATGAAGTAGGCGCCAATGTTATCTTGAGAGGTATGCGCGCTCTTTCCGATTTCGAATATGAATTTCAGATGGCCCTGATGAACCGCAGACAGTACAGAGATGTTGAGACAGTGTTTCTGCTGAGTGGTTTCAAGTGGTTCTTTTCAGGTTCACAAATCGTCAAGTCAGTTGCCAGCATCGGCGGATCGGTTAAGGGATTGGTTCCGGATAAGGTTCTGAGAAAACTGCTGGCAAAATATAATAACGGGAGGAAATAGTTTGTGAAATTAGCAGCAAGGGTAGCGAAAATCAAGCCGTCGGAAACTTTGGCCATTACGGCGAAAGCCAACGCGTTGAGAGCGGAAGGCAGGGATGTCATCGGATTCGGCGCCGGTGAGCCCGATTTTGATACACCGGAAAATATTAAAGCCGCAGCGATTCGGGCCATAGAAGCCGGTTTTACCAAGTACACGCCGGTTGGCGGCACAGATGAATTAAAAGATGCGATTATCGCCAAATTAAAACGGGATAATTCTTTGGAATATAAACGTTCGCAGATAGTGGTTTCCTGCGGAGCCAAGCACACCTTATATAATCTTGCCCAGGCTCTTTTTGAGCCCGGTGATGAAGTTATCATTCCGGCGCCGTACTGGGTTTCATACCCGGACATAGTGGTTCTGGCGGGCGGCACGCCTGTTATCGTCGATACCCTGGAAAAAGACGGCTTTAAAATGAAGCCCGAACAGCTTCAAGCTGCCATCACGGAACGGACCAAGGCCGTTGTCATCAACAGCCCCTCCAATCCGACCGGGGCGGCTTATTCGCCGGAAGAATTAAAGGCTCTGGCCGCCGTGCTTCTGGATAAGGAAATTTTTGTTATCTGCGACGACATCTATGAAAAAATCATTTATGCTAATTTCCCCTTTGAAAACATAGCGACGGCGGAGCCGAGAATAAAAGACCGGACAATAGTCGTCAACGGTGTTTCCAAAGCGTATGCCATGACCGGCTGGCGCATCGGTTATGCAGCCGGACCCGAGCAGTTAATTGCCGCCATCATTAAAATTCAGAGCCAGAACACATCCAATCCGGCTTCCATTTCACAAAAGGCCGCCGTGGAAGCGTTAAAAGGTGATCAGGAAGTGGTGGGAAAGATGGTAGCCGAGTTCCGGCAGAGAAGAGATGCTATTGTCAAATTACTCAATGAAATTGATGGTGTGAAGTGCCTGTCACCGGAAGGCGCTTTTTATGTTTTCCCGAATGTGTCCGGTATTTACGGCCGTTCTTTTCAGGGTAAAAAGATAACTGATTCCACTGAACTGATTAATTATTTGCTGGATGAAGCCAATGTCGCCACTGTTCCCGGCGCTGCTTTCGGAAATGACAATCATATCCGTTTGTCCTACGCGACATCTTTAAAAAATATTGAAGAAGGCTTGAAGCGCATAAAGATCGCGATTGCTAAATTGTCTTAAGAGAAAGGGAAAAAATGGGTGGGCTTTTCGGAGTAGTATCGCAGGAGAATTGTATCCAGACGCTTTTTTACGGGACTGATTATCATTCCCATCTGGGTACGGAAAATGCCGGTATGGCTGTGCTGGGGCCAAAGGGATTTCACAATGCAATTCACAGCATTTCTCAGGCTCAGTTCAAATCCCGTTTTATAGACGATTACCGGAGAATGGACGGATGCTTTGGAATAGGGGCCATTGATAATGATTCGCCGCAACCGTTGATTATCCGCTCCAAGTTCGGTGCTTATGCGCTTGTGGCCTCCGGGTTGGTCAGCAACAAGGCGGAATTAATCAGCGAGCTTCTTAATGAGGGAGTCTCCTTCAGTGAAATGGCGGACGGAGGCATCAATAATGCGGAAATAGTCGCCCGCCTGATTAACCGCGGGGACAATATTGTCGAAGGAATCGCTTCCATGCGCGGAGCCATTGAAGGATCGATCTGCGCCCTGGTGCTGACCAGCGACGGTATTTACGCCGCCCGCGATAAGCTGGGCCGCTTTCCCCTGGCCATCGGCAAAAAGAAAGGCGGCAATGAAA
>DAOQVG010000074.1:0-7599 GCA_035341435.1 Smithellaceae bacterium | reverse complement strand
GATCATCGTCGATGAAGCCCACGAACGGAGTCTCAACATAGATTTCATCCTCGGCTTTTTGCGGACACTGCTCGCTAAAAGAAAAGATCTGAAGCTGATCATCACCTCGGCGACCATCGACACCGCCAAGTTTTCCGGGGCCTTCGGAGATGCACCGGTCATTGAAGTATCCGGCCGCATGTATCCGGTCGAGGTCCGCTACCAGCCGGTTGATCCGGTAAAAGAAGAAAACGGCGAAGCCACTTATATTGACGAAGCTGTCGCCTGCGTCGAAAAATTACAGCAGGAGAGGCGCTTCGACGATATTCTGATCTTCATGCCCACCGAGCAGGATATCCGGGAAACCTGCGAACGCTTATCCAGGAGATGCACAGGCCTCGTGCTGCCCTTGTATGCGCGGCTTTCCGGCTCCCAGCAAAGACTCGTTTTTGAAAAAGCGGACGAACAGAAGATAATCGTCGCCACCAATATCGCTGAAACATCGCTGACAATTCCCGGCATTAAATATGTGATTGACTCGGGGCTGGCAAGAATTCTGGAATACAATCCCCGCAGCCAGACAACGGGTCTCCCTGTTAAACCGGTTTCCCGCAGCAGCGCCGAGCAGCGCAAAGGCCGCTGCGGACGAGTGCAAAACGGCATTTGCATTCGGCTGTATTCGGCTGAAGACTACACCGGGCGCCAGCTTTATACTGCGCCGGAAATAATGCGCTCCAATCTCGCGGGCGTAATCTTAAGGATGCTGCGGCTCAATCTCGGCTCTGTGCACAGCTTTCCTTTTATCGACCGTCCCCATCCGAAAAGCATCCGGGACGGTCTGGACATCCTGCAGGATTTAGGAGCGATTGAAAAAAATACCGGCGATGCCGAAGTCGACGCATATCAACTGACCGTCATCGGCCGGAAAATGGCGCAGCTTCCGCTCGATCCGCGCATCTCCCGCATATTAATCGAAGCACAAAAAGAAGGATGCATTAAAGAAGCGGCCGTCATTGCGGCGGCTTTAAGCATTCAGGACCCCCGCGAGCGGCCCTACGATAAAGCCGACCAGGCGGACCGCGCCCATGCTCTTTTCCAGCATCCCGAATCGGACTTCCTGACTTATCTGAACATCTGGAATGCTTACCATGAGATCTGGGAGAAGTTGCAGACGCAAAACAAGCTGCGGAAATTCTGCCATGAACATTTCCTTTCCTACAGGCGAATGATCGAATGGCGCGACATCTATCAGCAGATAACCGGCATCATTTACGCCGATAAAATACCGGCAAACATAAAAAAACACGGCAAAACGGAAATAGACCAGGATCTCTATGACAAAATTCATAAATGCATGCTCAGCGGATATATCTCCCATATCGCCCGGAAGAAGGAAAAAAACTTCTTCCTCGCGGCCAAGAGCCGGGAAGTGATGGTTTATCCGGGCTCCGGCCTTTTCAACCGCGCCGGAAGCTGGATTGTCGCCGCCGAGATCACGCAGACAACCCGCCTGTTCGCCCGCAGCATTGCCAACATTAAAAGCGAATGGCTCGAAGAAATAGGCAAAGAGCATTGCCGCTACACTTATGCGGCAGCCCACTGGGAGAAAAACCGCGGTCAGGTGGTGGCGCTGGAAAGCGTAACTCTCTTCGGCTTAACCATTGTCGAAAAAAGACCGGTTGCGTACGAAAGAATCGATCCGGAGGAAGCCCGCTCAATCTTCATTCGGGAGGCTCTGGTAACCGGCGAAGTTCACCGCAGAATTCCTTTTCTGGAGCACAATTTAGCGCAGTGGCGGAAAGCTCTGCAAATGGAGGAAAAATTGCGCCGGCGCGGCATTGTCGCCGATGAAGAGACGATTGCCCGCCTCTATGAAGAAAGGCTTCCCGTTCTTTCCGATCTCCGCACCCTGTTAAAATTGATCCGGGATAAAGGAAGCGACGATTTCCTGCGTTTTCGCGAAGAAGATTTCATCGCCGTCGAACCGGATGAAAATGAACTATCCCGGCATCCGGATATTATAAAAGTGGGAGAAGCTGTTTTCCCTTGTTCCTACCACTTTACGCCCGGCAAAAGTAATGACGGCGTGACAATGAAAATCCCCCTGGGGCTTGTCTCCAAAGCAGCTGCGGAAAATGTTGAGCGTTTTCTGCCGAGCTTGCTGCTGGAAAAAACACTGCACTTATTGAAGTCGTTGCCGAAAGCGCTGCGTCAGAAACTGCCCGCCGCACGGCAGATTGCCGCCTCATTTGTCGAGCAAACGGCGGATTCAAAAAATGCCCTGCCCCAGTCGCTGAGCCAATTCATCCGGGACAAATACCAAATCACCATCCCGCAGGAGGCCTGGGGCCTGGAAAAGCTGCCGGAGCATTTAAACGTCCGCTACAGCATAATTGATGAAAAAGGCGAGGAAGTTAAGGTGAGCCGGAATATCGGCCAACTGCGGGAGGAACTGGCCGACACGGTAAATCTTAGCGCGCTGGACAAAATTCGTCCTCAATGGGAAAGGGAGAATATCGTAAGCTGGGATTTCGGAACACTGCCCGCGGCGATACCGCTTACCACCCGACACGGTCTGGTAGGATATGCCTATCCTGCGCTGCACGAAACGGACGAAAAGATAGATCTTCGGCTCTTTTCCGATCAAAGAGAAAGTGAAGCTCATCATCTCCAGGGCGTTGCCGCACTTTACAGCATCCATTTTGCCGACCGGCTAAAACAGCTCAAAAAGAACATCGCCCTTACCGGGGATCTGAAATTGATGGCGGCGAAAATCGGCACTCCGAAACTGCTGGAGCAATCTATTATGAAAAGAGTTAAAGCCGATTTATTTTCCCTGCCCTGGCGCAGCGCGGACGATTTTCGGAAACATACCGCGGTTATTGAAACTCAACTCCTGCCCTACGGGCAGCAGGTTTTCCAATCCATAGCACCGGTTTTGCGCGCCTGCAGCGACGTCCAGGCGCTTTTGCATAAACTTGCCTTGAAGAATACGGGAAATAATCCGCTGCTCGCTTTCCTCAAGGACGCGGAAACGGAACTTCAGCGTCTGGTTCCCGTGAATTTTGCCGAACTTTATTTCTTCGAACGGATGAAGGAATTACCCCGCTATCTGAAAGCGCTAGCTCTGCGCGCCGAACGCGGCAGCCTGAATCTGGCCGCCGCCCGAAAAAAAATGGAAAGCGTCACCGTTTATACCCAAAAACTCCAGCAAATAATTTCTTCCGCGCAAAAAGATGTCGTTCCCGGCGATACCCTGAAGAGTACGAGTGCGAAAAATAGAACAAGGGGTTGCAACCCTTTCTTCGCAATGAGAGACTCTTCAACTAAAGCTGCGGAAGAACATTACGAGACGAACCCAGCGGCGGGAATCGGGGAATTATCGAGATTAAATTTTACAGCGCCCGGTTTATCGGAAGAAAAAAGGGAGAAGATAGAAGAGTTATTCTGGATGATTGAAGAATACAAAGTCTCCCTTTTCGCCCAGGAACTCAAAACCCCCTACCCTGTCTCCCCGAAAAAGCTGGATCAGTTAATCCGGGAAATCGAAAACACAATTTAAAATACTCTCATTTGTCATTCCGGGCTTGAACCGGAATCCAGTGTTTTTTAAATTATTGCCGCTGCGGCAGAATCATCTGCGTGCAGCGGAAAAGTGCAATGGTTTTCCCCGATTTGTCATCCCAGACACGCGCATCCCACACCATAGTGCGCCTGCCGATATGAGCCGGCGTTCCCTCGCAGAAGATTAAGCCTTTACGGGCTGTGCCGAGGAAGTTGGTCTTTAACTCAATGGTCGTGAAGCCCTCCGCCCCCTCAGGAAGATTGATGATGGTTGCGTAACCGCAGGTTGAATCGGCCAGAGCAACGACGGAAGCCGCGTGCAGATAGTTATTCGGCGCCAGGTGGTGCTTGGCAACGTCCAAACGGGCCCGCACACATTCCTTCGAGACCGCAACCAAGGTTACGCCCAGCAGTCCGGGAAGATAACCCTCGCTGCGCCGGTTCAAATACTCAGCCAGTTTCCCGGGCGGAAGTTCCTGCCAGTTTTCCGGCATTTGTGCATCGTCGGCCATGCCTCATCTACTCCTTTCCGCAAACTACTCAGACAACAGAATGGACAACTGGGTGATATATTGCGCCTCGTTTCTGTCTGTACTCCAGCTTATCGGGTGATTCATCAGAACCTTCGTTAAGTCATCTATATTAAAACCAAATGCGGTGAGATTAAACCTTATCTCTTGAGGTTTCTTACAGGGTTTGCCTTCTTTTTTCCCGCATTGGGAACACAGATCGCACGAAAAGGAAAAAACCGCCTGTCCGTTTTTTTCCTTCTCCAGTTTCAACATATATTTCCGGTTTTTCTTTTTCAGAAATTCGTAACAGGCAATGGCAGGACTTTCCTCTTCGGCAAACTGGCCGGTTGCCGCCCAGAAAAGAAACATATCTGCATTTTTATATCCCGCCGAGAATTTTTCAAAATCGGGGACAATTGGCGGACAGGACCACAATTGATCAAAATTGGGACATTGCCTGCATAAATTGAAAACCGTTTCCTTTTTCAGAAAAGGCAGCAATTCAGCAACGGCAACCTTCCTCGTTTTCAAATTATAAACCCGGCCCTTCCTGGTACGGAATTGTTTTTCGCTTATTTCTTGAGCGGTATCCTTCAACAACATAGGAGGCACGGAAACTTTCACCTCAGCGGCATTGAGAAATGAAATACTTGACAACCCCAAGCCACTTGCCTTTAATTATCATGAACAAATTGGTGATTTGCGAATTGTGATGGAATGACACAACAACTTCCTTTTTGTAAGGCGAAGTATAGGCAACGCGGTTTTTGAAGTCAAGAGAATCTTAGCGGCATAAGGAGAAGGATAAAATATCCCGTGATTTCAGATGAACATCAACAACATACCCTGATAGAAGCGACGGAACTGACCAAGAAGTTCGACAACGTAACAGCTGTCGACAAAATCAGTTTTACCGTGTCGAAGGGAGAACTTTTTGGTTTTCTTGGCCCTAACGGCGCCGGCAAGACCACCACTATCGGCATCCTCACGGGGCTTGTCCGGCCGGATTCAGGAACCATTAGAATTAACGGACTCGATTGCACCAGAAATCCCAAGGCCGCTCAACATCTGATCGGAGTTGTACCGGACGAAAGCAACCTTTATCCAGAATTGTCGGGCTTTGATAATCTGTGTTTTTGTGCTGCACTTTACGGCATGCCGAGGCTCGAACGCCAGGCGCGCGCCCGTAAATTGCTGGAGACATTTGGCCTGACTGAAGCCGCCGGGCGAAAATTTGCGGGTTACTCCAGGGGCATGAAGCGCAAACTGACGATTGCAGCGGGCGTAATACATCGCCCGGCTATTCTGTTCCTGGATGAACCTACTACCGGCGTTGATGTTATCAGCGCCCGGCAAATAAGACACATGATCGCTGAACTCCACCGGGGCGGAACCACCGTCTTTCTTACCACGCACTATATCGAAGAAGCCGAAAGAATGTGCGAGCGGATTGCTTTCATCGTGCAAGGACAAATTGTAAAAATAGACAGCGTCGCAAACCTTCTGCAACCGGTGCAGGAGAAGAAGGCCATGTTGGTTTCCGTCTCAAACTTGACAAATGACTTGTACGGCAAGTTGGCCGCGGCTTTTCCTCTTCTGAAATTCCAGCTTGCATCCCCCGGACAGATCCGGGTCGAATCAGACGAGCCAATCAGCATCGGTCCTCTTGTGCGCTTCGCTGAAGGACAAGGCGCCGAAATCACGGAAGCGCGCCTGGTCAAACCTTCCCTGGAACAGGTTTTCGTGCGGATTACCGGCCTCGAGTTGGACCTCATGCGGAAGGAAAAAGAAAAAAGCGGAGGCAATCTATGAAGCACTGGACTGCTTTTTGGAGCATTGTGCTCAAGGATATGCGCGCTTATTATCTTAAGCCGCCCAACATCAGCTGGGGACTGATCTTTCCCGTCGCCTGGACCGGCATGTTCTTCATCAAATCGGGCGGCGGTCTGGATGATATTCTGACGCTGCTGCCGGGTGTGATCGCGATATCCATTTTGTTCGGCACGACTTCCCTGCTGGCGGTCACTGTAACTTTTGAAAAGAAAAACCGGTCTTTTGAACGTTTGCTCCTTGCCCCCATTCCGTTGGAAATTCTGATGCTGGCAAAGACAGGCGGAGCGATAGCCTTCGGTGTGGCAAATGCCTTTGTCCCCATTATTCCGGCTGCATTTCTGGCCGATCTTTCCCGGGTAGATTGGCTGGCCATACTGCCGGCAATTTTCCTGCTCGCAATTGTATCGACATTCCTGGGACTTTTTATAGCAGTTTCCGTCAGCGAAGTGTTTGAAGCACAAACATTTTCCAACTTTTTTCGTTTCCCGATGATTTTTCTTTGCGGACTATTTTTCCCGATCAGTTCTTTGCCCGTATTCCTGCGTCCCTTGTCTTATTTGCTTCCGCTGACTTACGGCACCGACATTCTGCATGGCGCCATTAACGGGCAAAACATACTTTCTTACAGCATGAATTTTACAATGCTCACCGTTTTTTGTATCATCCTGTTTTACGCCAGCCTGAAGAATATACACAGAAAATGGATCAGGTGATCAAACAAAATTAATTATTAACACCGCTCAATTTATGCTATAAATTAAAAAAAAATAAAAGGAGGACAAAGTTACATGAAGAAAATTCTGATTTTTGCATGTGCGTTGACTTTTATTGCTACAGTGGCGTTGGCCGCAGGCCCCAAAACTTATCAGGTAACCGGACCGGTGCTGGAAGTGACGCCCAATATGATCGTTGTCCAGAAGGGCAAAGATAAATGGGAAATCAGCCGCGACGCGGCAACGAAAGTAACCGGCGATCTGAAAGTCGGCTCCAAAGTTACAATCGAATATACTATGAAGGCGGCCACTGTCGAAGTTAAGGATGCCAAGAAAAAGAAGTAATTCCTAAAAATACTTACCCCAAGGAGTATCCATGAGCGCGCCTTTAATTATTGCCATGTCCGCAGGAAAAGAAATTGTACTGCTGCCGAACATGGCCAACCGTCACGGCCTGATTACCGGAGCCACAGGAACAGGCAAAACCGTTACATTGCAAAAAATGGCGGAATCCTTCGCTTCCATCGGTGTACCCGTTTTTATGGCCGATGTTAAGGGAGACCTTTCCGGTATCGGTGCGGCAGGCGTCGCTGCGGAAAAAATGCTCAAGCGGCTGGAATCGATCGGTGTCAAAGATTTCCAGCCGCGCGCCAATACAGCCGTATTCTGGGATGTCTTCGGCGAATCCGGACATCCGGTGCGGGCGACGATCTCCGACATGGGGCCGCTTTTGCTGGCGAGGCTGCTCAATCTTAACGAAACACAGTCCGGCGTGCTCACCCTCGTCTTTAAAATCGCCGACGACAACGGCCTTTTACTGCTGGATTTAAAAGATCTGCGGGCAATGATTCAGTTTGTGGGCGACAACGCCAAACAGTTCACCACGGAATACGGCAACGTTTCCGCCGCCTCCATCGGTGCAATTCAACGCGGGCTCCTGGCTCTCGAACAGCAGGGCGGCGATAAGTTTTTCGGATTGTTGTAAAGCCTGTCGGCGG
>DAOQVG010000073.1:0-7618 GCA_035341435.1 Smithellaceae bacterium | reverse complement strand
TTTTTAGCTGTTGGCGCTCATGTAGGGGTAAAATTAGGTTGTGAAGGTGAGGATGAAGGGTATGATGGTTTCATTCAGGCGGCGGAATTTCTGCGTAACCTGAGTTTGGGTGGAAAAGTAGCGCCGAGGAAAAAGGTCGTCATTCTCGGCGGCGGTAGTGCGGCAATAGATTGCGCCCGTAGTTGCGCCCGTTTGGGTTTCCAGGATATTGAGGTTATATACCGACGGTCACGCGAGGAAATGCCGGCAAGCACTGAAGAAATAAGCGGAGCTGAAGAAGAAGGAGTCAAATTCAGTTTTCTTAAAGCCCCAACTAAGATAATAGCCAAAAATGGCAAAGTTACCGGCTTGGAATGCGTTAAAATAGAGCTTGGCGAGCCTGATCAAAGCGGCCGGCCTCATCCGGTTCCTGTCAAAGGATCAGAAAAGACAATGAAGACAGATATGGTCATCGCTGCAACCGGTCAAAAATCAGATCTGGAATTCCTTTCCGGAGAAGAGAAGATTGAAGTTACGGATAGAGGGTCCATAAAAGTGCACCCTATTACATTTAGAACGAGTGTAGAAGGAATTTATGCAGGTGGAGATTGCGCCAGTGGCGCAGAAACACTCATTGAGGCCTTAAATGCCGGAAATAGAGCAGCAATTAGTATCAATTGCTATCTTCAGGGCAAAACTGCAGCATATACGAATCCCTTTACAGGAATTGATACTAAGGTTCAGCGTGAGGAAGGATTTGTTGTTAAAAAGGCGGCGCCCAAGGTTAATTTTGTCGAAGTAAGCCAGAGACTGGAATTGGAAAGTGAAACTGAAGTCGAAGGCGGTTTTGACACTACAGAAGCAATGACCGAAGCTGCTCGATGCCTCCGTTGTTATCGCCTGATGATTTGGGAATAGAAAAGTTACCCAAGGTCTTTCTGTGATAGCTGCGGTGGACGCGGGTATGAAAATAAAAGCCTGTTTTTGCAGGAATGATAAATAAGAATTTTAAAAAGATAAGGGGCTTTAAATGGTAAACATAACGATAGACGGGAAAAACGTTCAAGCCCGGGAGGGGGCCAATGTATTACAGGAGATCCGGAATTTGAGGATTGACATGCCGACCCTTTGCTATCATGAGGAGCTGGTTCCTTTTGGGGCATGCCGCCTCTGTACAGTGGAAGTTAAAGCGAATGGAAAATGGAAGCTTGCGACCTCCTGTGACCTTCCCGTTAGTAAAAATTTAGAAGTAAGGACGGCTTCGGAAAAAGCAATAGAAGCAAGAAAATTGGCAGCTCAACTGCTTTATTATCGATATCCGAATACTGTGGCGGTTTGTGAAATTGCCGGAAAACTGGGAGTAAAGACTAAACCAATTACTGAAGAAGTTCACGACTGTGTGCTGTGTGGGCTTTGTGTCCGGGCGTGTAGAGATGTTGTTGGTGTTAGAGCTCTTTCGTTTAGAGATCCCGGTTTGGGCAGGGAAGTGGAAGAGACGAAGATAGAATTTTCGGCGGATAAATGCATTGGTTGCGGTTCATGTGCTTATCTATGTCCCACAGGTTATGTAGAAATGGATGATAAAGATGATAAGCGTGTAATTTGGTACAAAGGTTTTGATATGGCTGTATGTGATGTTTGCGGGCGTTATTTTGCTCCGGAAGATCAATTAAAATTTATAAGCAAAAAAACGGGAGTTCCGTTAAAAGAGCTTGCAATTTGTACGAATTGCAGGTAATATAAAAAATTAATAAGCGGCTTCAACATTAAAGCCGTTAAATTTGAAAATCAATGTTCCTCAGTAGCTCAGTCGGTAGAGCGGGTGGCTGTTAACCACCATGTCCGTGGTTCGAGTCCGCGCTGGGGAGCCAATATATGTCAAAAGTGGGCACTTCCTTGAATCCACAGTTTGACCCCCCGGAAAGTGCACCTGCATGGGCAGCAAAGCTGTTTTGCAGGTGCACTTCTTTTTTATCAGCAGGGATTTATCCGGAGTATAAAATTACCAACCGCTTCTGTAACAGGCCAAGTTTATTTTTTACATTTTGCGCTTCGCCATTTTTACAATTTCCCGCAATAATATTTACTAAATGTAATGCAACTGAAATAAAAAATAATCGTTAATATGTGAAGCCGGAAAATAAATGTATGTTGCATAATAACCAGGAATATATGCTTTAAATTTTGATAATCAATCTTGCAATAGCGCAAAGTATGCTGTAGACAGAAATATATTTTTTGAAACTATAAATTTAATGTATTGGCTTGAAAGCATTAAATTTCCGCTAACTAAATTATGAAAGGATTTCTATGTTTAAAATTATAACTGGGAAATCACAAAACAAGAAAGGTTTTACCCTGATCGAAATACTTGTTGTTATGGTCATGATTGCTATGCTGGCCGCACTTGTCGGTCCAAGGTTGTTTCCTAAGCTTGGCAAGGGAAAACAATCGGCGGCAAAAGCGCAAATTGAACTACTCGGTCAGGGACTGGATCAATTCCGGTTAGATGTGGGAAGATATCCGACAACTCAGGAATCTCTCAACGTTCTCGTTGCCAATGCGAATATTGAAAAATGGGACGGACCATATTTAAAGAAGGGACTGCCCAATGATCCGTGGGGTCATCCATATCATTACCAATGTCCGGGGGCGCATGGCGAATATGATCTGCTATCTTATGGACGTGATGGAGCGCAAGGCGGTGAAGGTGAAGATAAAGATATTGGAAACTGGGAATAATAAGATAATTCATATGAAAAAAATAGCAGCTATTTTTTTTATGTTTTTTTTTATCGGACCGTCAACGCTTCCGGCCGGTATTACGCATACGGTCTTACCGGCTAATACGGCAGCATTCGGCAGTGCGGCTGTTCAAAACGCCGCCGGTATACAAAAATCCGTTGCCCAGGTAACATCAAATAGCCAACCTCAGGCTGTTGTGCCGCCGGCGCAAAATGTTTTGCCTCCGCAAAAGGCTTCATCTAATCAGCCGGAGTTGCCGGTGAAGGTCCCGGCGGCATTACAGAAAAATCCATTGCCGTCCAATCCGGTTGTGCCGCCAAATCCCCCCAAGATAGATACCAAACCGGGTGCAGTTTCCGGCGAGCCCGGCAAATCCGCGGAGGCATCAACATCTTCTGGGCCGCAATCCGTGCGATCAACCATCCCGCCCAGACCACGCTTTCTTTCGCAGGGTCATGTAAGCCTGAACTTTGATGATGCCGATATTTACTCCGTTATCCAGACGGTTTTCGGCGAGATATTAAGAGTTAATTACATCATCGATGCCCGTGTCAAAGGCAGAGTGACTTTTCGATCCGTCTCCCCGGTTGCCAGAGAAAAGGTATTGCCCTTGATGGAGGTCATTCTAAAGTTAAACGGGGCTGCAATAGTCGAGGATGGAGAACTTTACAGGATTGTTCCCTCGGAATTGAAAGATAAAAAAGGCATCAGGGTTTTCATTTACCACGTACAGAATGCCAAGGCGAAAGATATTACGAGCATGCTGCAGCAGCTATTTTTGGGAGGGAGGTCACATACAACCGATGGCAGCGCCAAGTCAACCTCGGAATCGACGTCTCTCTCTGCGGCTTCATCGGCGCAATTTTCCAAAGCTGTTGTGGCCGGCAACCGACAGAGCGGCGTCGAAGGAATTTTGTCTGACGAAGTTAAAATATTCGCTGACGAAAAATTAAATTCAGTGGTGATTTTGGGCACGCGCGAAGATTACGAAATAATCAAGCAGACTATCACTGAACTGGATATAATCCCGAGACAGGTATTGATCGAAGGCACCATCGCCTCCATTCAATTAACGGATAAAATGAGTTTAGGTTTGGCCTGGTCTCTCAAGACAAATTTTTCCGCTTTTGGTCTTGATAAGCTTCATATATCATTTAATCCCACGTCATTACAAGTTGATCCCACAGCACCCACGACCGACGGCCTGAATATAATCGGCGTAGACTCCAGCGCCACGGTGCGGGCGGTAATTAATGCCCTGGCCTCGGATTCCAAAGCCAAACTTATGGCTGCGCCGCACATCATGGTTTCCGATAACAATGAAGCCAGAATTCAGGTTGGCCAGCAGGTGCCCATCGTTACTTCGGAAACTTATACGACGACTACGACCGTGCCCACGCGCACGATTCAGTATAAAGACATCGGCATCATCTTGAAAGTAAAGCCCCAGATCAATGACAGCGGGTTGATTAATCTGCAGATAGCGCAGGAAGTGTCAACTTACCGGACGATTAAATTATATGCCAATGAAGATCAAATTATTCTTGATAAGACGGAAGCCACGACCAATCTGGTTGTGAAAAACGGCCAAACCATTGTCATCGGCGGGCTGATTCGGGAAGATGATTCCAAAGCCAGAGAGGGCATTCCCTGGCTTTCGAAAATCCCCATACTCGGTTATCTGTTCGGCAATACCACGAAGGAAAATAATCGAACGGAGCTGGTTATCTTGTTGACACCTTATATTGTCAAAGATCAGCAGGACGTCGCCGCCGTAACCAATAAGTACGCCGACCAGATTACAGATAAATATATCAGCAAGGAATTAAAGCAAAACATTCATCAGGAAAAAAATGAGCAGGAAGAAAAAGCAGAAAAAAAATAATTTGATCCGTTTTCTGTCGTTTTCAACGTGCCGATAAGAACACGCTGATGCATAAAAAAAGAGGTTATGATATTGCAACAAAATGTGCCCTACCTTGAGCCGGAAAATTTCCCCAATGTTCCGTTCATCATGGAAACGCTCTCCGTCCGCTTTATCCGGGAAAATAAAATTGTACCGCTGGAATTGAAACAGGATACCTTAAAAATTGTGATGGCTGACCCGCACAATCAGGCGGTGATTGATGCGATTAAGGTCGCCGTTTCCCATAACCTGGAAATTTATACCAGTGAATGCCAGGCCATCGAAGATCATCTGGAAAAATTCTACAGCCAGGAAATGCAGGATATCAACAAGATTATTGAAAATATTGAGGACGACTCTTCCGTGCACTACATTCATGAAGAAGAGGACGATATCGGCCACCTGCAGGATCTGGCTTCCGAGGCCCCGATCATAAAACTGGTTAATGTTATCATAACCCGCGCGATTGAAAGCAGGGCGAGTGATATTCACATCGAGCCGTTTGACGATGAAGTCAAGGTGCGTTACCGCATCGACGGCGTCCTGCATGATGTTGAGATTATTCCCAAAAAGCTGCAGGCCGCCATTTTTTCCCGCATCAAGATCATGGCGAAGCTGAATATTGCGGAAAGACGTTTGCCGCAGGATGGACGCATCAAGCTCAAAGTCGGCGGGATGGAAATTGATGTGCGTGTATCCAGCATACCGATTCTTCATGGTGAAAGCATCGTGATGCGTCTGCTGGGGCAGAGCGGTGTGAAGATAGACATGGAGCAGTTGGGATTTCCCGTCGATTCTCTGGCGACTTTCAATAATATCATCAAAAATCCCAACGGCATTATTCTGGTAACCGGCCCGACAGGCAGCGGCAAAACTACCACGCTGTATGGTGCTTTGGATAAGATCAATTCACCCGACAAAAAAATAATCACCGTGGAAGACCCGATTGAATACCACCTCAAGGGGATTAATCAAATCCAGGTCATGCCGCAAATCGGTTTGGACTTTCCCAATATACTGCGCCATATAGTGCGGCAGGATCCGGACATTATCATGATCGGCGAAATCCGTGATCTGGAAACTGCGGAAATAGCAATTCAATCATCGCTCACCGGGCATCTCGTTTTTTCCACCCTGCACACAAACGACGCCCCCACAGCCATTACCCGCCTGCTGGATATCGGCGTGCCGAATTTCCTTCTGGCGGCGACTATCCGCGGCATACTGGCTCAGCGCCTTGTCCGGGTGATTTGTCCGTATTGTCGGGAGATTGACAACGAGGCAATTAAAGACGAGCGGACAAAAGAGCTTTTTACCGGTGCAAACGTGACTCTTTATCGGGGCAGAGGTTGCGAAAAGTGCGCCTATACCGGCTTTCTGGGTCGTTCCGGCATCTATGAACTTTTAACCATCGACACCTCCATTCATAATTTGATCATCAAAAATGCCGATGTTCAGCAGATTCGCGCGGCGGCAAGAAAAAACGGCATGCGTACACTGATGGAAGACGGTCTGCTCAAGGTTAAAGACGGCGTCACAACAATCAATGAAATATTCCGCGCGACGCAGGAGTTATAATGCCCAGTTTCTCCTACCGGTCAATCAACAGGGACGGCACAGTATCAGAGGGGGTTATCGATGCTCGCAGCGAGCGGGAAGTTGAACTGCTGCTGAAAAACAAAAATATTGTCCCTCTGCGCATACAGGAAGTTAAGCAGGGCTTTGGCAAAGAACAGTTTTCGTTCCGGTCGGCAAAAGGTGAACTGCAGTTGTTTACCGCTGAACTGCATACCCTGATGAGCTCAGGTTTACCACTCGACCGCAGTTTGAACATCCTTCACGGTATTACCCAAAATAAAAAAATGAAGGATGTTATCTTTGATATCCTCAAATCCATTCGGGAGGGCGGGACGTTTTCCGACGCCCTGCAAAAACACCACAAAATATTTTCGACGCTTTATGTAAATATGATCAAAGCCGGCGAAATGAGTGGCGCTCTGGAAATGGTGCTCGAAAAGCTGCTCGAATTTCTGGAAGCCTCAGAGGAATTAAAGAATCATATCTTTTCCGCGATGATTTATCCGGTGATTCTTGTGATTACCGGCATTCTGTCCATTATTGTCATGGTGACGGTTGTTTTGCCGAAATTTACCCAAATCTTCGCCGATCTGGGAACGCAGCTGCCGGCCTCCACGCAGTTGCTGGTCGGATTCAGTAATTTTCTGCTGACGTTCTGGTGGATCATTCTGCTGGCTGTCGCCGGTTCGTGGTTTGTGCTTCGAGCCTATCTTAAAACCGATAAAGGCCGCTACAATGGTGATAAACTGAAAATCAAACTGATGGGCGACATTATCCTGAAGCTGGAGACCGCCAGATTCTGCCGGACGCTGGGAGCGCTGTTGCGCAGCGGTGTGCCGCTTCTGCAGGCTGTGAAAAACGCCAAAGATATTATCGGCAACTTTGTCGTATCTTCGGCCCTGGATCAGGTGACGAAACAAATTCAAGAGGGCAAGGGTGTCTCCAAACCGTTTTCCGACGCCAATATTTTCCCCGAGTTGGCTATGTCGATGATTAAAGTCGGGGAGGAAACAGGCCAATTGGATGTCATGCTCATCAAAATCGCCGACAATTATGAGAAAAGTTTAAAAACTTCCATCAAACGTTTCATCAGTATTCTGGAGCCCGCGTTGATTCTGGGCATGGCTTTAATTACCGGTTTTATAGTCATATCATTATTGATGGCGATCTTCAGCATTACGGATATTCCTTTTTGATCAGTTTAAATAAAAGGGTATGCAACTGATGAAAAAATATCAGGCTTTTGGCGAGAGCGGTTTCACCTTGATGGAAATTCTGGTGGTGCTGGTACTGATGACCCTGATTCTGGGCATCAGCGCCGCCTTGTTCGGCAATACCTTGTCGGGCGCCAAGCGGAAAGCGGCGGCCGGGGAAATTGTAGCTGAGCTCAAATATGCCAGGAATCTGGCT
>DAOQVG010000072.1:0-7671 GCA_035341435.1 Smithellaceae bacterium | reverse complement strand
GTTCGCAAATAACCGGCCTTCTCCAGCATCCGCAGCCGGTTGGCATAACTCTCCGCAGACTTGTCCGCCCTGAAAACGGCTTCATATTCCTCCAGGGCCATATTCCACTGACCCTGCTTTTCGTAGAGGGCGGCCAAATCGAATACCGCCGCTTCAAAATAAGGCCTGGTGGAAATTGCCCTCTGGTACATTTCGGCCGCGGCATCAAATCTTTGCATCTCCGACAGCACCTTGCCGTAATAGTATATGGCCATTATATTGTCGGGATCCAGTTTCAGTAATTTGATGAATATTTCTTCCGCCTTGCCGTATTCCTTTTCTTCTGCATAAATTGTGGCCAGGTAAAGATGGGCGATTTCATTGTCCGGTTCCAGTTCAATCGTTTTTTTGTATTCTTTTATCGCCTTTTGATATTCACGGATGTTCAGATACACACCGCCCATAATCTGATGCAGATCGCTGTTGTCCGGATCCAGGCCCAGCGTCTCCTCACCCAAATTCACCGCCTTGAATAATTCCCCTTTTTCCGCATAAAGAGAAACAAGCTCCGTTTTCAGGTAAACGGAATCAGGGTCTTCTTTAAGCGCCTTTTCCAGCTCCGTGGCTGCCTCGTCAACCTGTCCGTCGAGGCGCAGAAGAACACTCAGCGAATAATGATGTATTGATGAAGCGGAACTTTTATCCGAATGAACCAGAGAAGAAGAAGTGAAACAACAGCCGGTGAACGCCAGAATTGCCATCGCCAACGGCAGTATTCGATATTTATGTCTTTTTTGCATAGGAAATAATTATTCTCTCCCGGCTCTAAGATATTTTCAGTTCAAATGAAACAATGAACAGCCTTGCCACGCTTTATCCTTTTACCAGCTTAGAAACCGGGACGATAACCACACCCTTTTCCCGCAGTATTTTATTGGCATCCCTTATCGCCCGTATTGTTTCCGGATATGGATGGCCGATAATTATAGTCGGCGTAATATTGCCGGCTTCCGTATCCCGGGCAACGCCGGTTAATATTTTGTAAATCTCATTATAATTGCGGTTGTTATCCAGAAATATCCTTCGTGAGGCGATCGGCAGGTCTGCTTTTTTAGCGGCTGCTGAAGCTTTCGAATTGGGTGTTGTTCTCGAATCGATGAAAAACATGTTTTTAGTCTTTAACCGGTCAAAAACCAGCTTCAGCTTCTTTTCATCACCCATGAACTTTGACCCCATGTGGTTATTTACTCCCGAAATATGGGGCACGGAAGCCAGGTTTTTGTTCAACTGGAAGAGAAGCTCTTCTTCGTTCATATCGGTAAAGAGAGCGCCCTTCCCCGGATTTTCGCGGGGATAGGATGCGGGTTCCATGGGCAAATGCAGAAGTATTTCTCTGCGGGCGCGATGCACGGTTTCGGCTGCTTCCCGCGTATGACTGCAAAAAGGCATAACGGCGAAGGTGATATCGGCATCGATTTTCAGAAGTTCTCTTACCGCTTTCAGATCGTTGCCGATATCATCGATAATTATCGCCACCTGACGGCGCTGCGAGGGAATCTTTGTTATTCTGGTTTCAACTGCCTTTTCTTTCTCTTTTTTTCTTTCCAGCTTTTCGCTTTCTCTTTTTTCTTTTTCCTTTTCCGGCAGGATTTCAGGAATTGCGGCCACTTCTTTTTCTTTGGGCTTTTTCTTCTTTTCTTTTTCCGGCAGCTCCGTCTTTATTTTTTCAGCCTGCTTTGCTTCTTTTTTCGGCGGTTTTAATTCCGCCGGTTTTTCTTTCCACTGCAAAACGTAAATTATCGCCGCGATGGATAAAATGATTAATAATATCAGCAGAATTTTCAGAAAACGTTTCAACAGTTTCATATGTTGGTATTGAAGAGCCCTTTATCAAAATCAGCCGGTCGATTTTTTTTTCATGATCTCCCAGCTCTTCAAGATATCAATTGCCGTTTTCAATTGATTATCCTTGGCCGAATCCGAAAGATCCATGGCGTCCTTCAGCATCGTTTCGTCGAGTTTGGTACCGTCTTCTTTAGCCGGTTTGATGTGCCCTTTAAGATCCTTTTCCCTGATCCGGTCGCCCCAGTCATTATCCGCATCTTCTGTATACCTGACGTATTTCACGAAGATATCCGGTTTTATGCCTTCCGCCTGAATGGAGCGTCCTTTGGGGGTATAATAACGGGCGGTAGTCAGTTTCAGCGCCGAACCATTTTCCAGCGGTATTATCGTCTGCACCGAAGCCTTGCCGAATGTCTGCGTTCCCGCCACCAGAGCCCGGCCATTATCCTGAAGTGCGCCGGCCACTATTTCCGCGGCACTGGCCGTACCCTCATTAACCAGAACAACAATCGGACAGGTTATTTCATTGCCGTTGTCTTTTGCTTGTATTTTGGATTCCATGTTCTTTGTACGACCGCGTGTAGAAACAATAATACCGGATTTAAGAAAGATATCCGATACTTCAATTGCCTGAACGAGCAGACCACCCGGATCATTTCTTAAATCCAGCACCAGCCCTTTTATGGGACGCAGTTTACCCGTGACATCCTTCAGAGCTTTACGCAAATCATCGGCTGTTTTTTCGTGAAAAGAGGCTATCCGGATGTACCCGATATTGTCTTCAAAGGTTTTGGCTTTCACGCTCCTGATCTGGATAACGGCGCGCTTCAAGACGAAATCTTTGGGCTTGTCCATTTTTTCCCGCATGATGGTAATCGTCACTTGCGTATCCTTAGGACCGCGCATCTTCTGGACGGCCTCCATAATTGTAATATCTTTAGTGGACTTGCCGTCAATTTTAATAATCTGATCGCCCGGTTTTATACCGGCATGGTAGGCAGGCGTGTCCTCGATGGGCGACACAACCGTCAAAACATCCTTCAACAAGGTAATTTCTATGCCGATTCCGCCAAAGTGGCCCTTCGTTTCCACCTCCAGTTCCTTGTACATCTCGGCGTTCATAAAAGCGCTGTGCGGATCAAGAGTTTTTATCATGCCATTGATGGCGCCCTGAATAAGTGATCGCGGATCTACTTCATCAACATAGTTCTTCTTCACCAAATCGAAAACTTCGTTGAATGTCTTAATATCCTTATATATCCCTTTTCCCGGAGCAGGCGCCTTGCTGTCGGTGGAAGGCGCAAAAAGAATAACTCCCCCCAGAAGAACAAGAACTAACAGAAGCCACTTATTCGATATTTTTTTCATGACAATCCTCGCATTACAGGGAATATGATATAATTAATCTGAACTTATATCACCTTTCCTGATATTTTCCATATATTTCAGATATTTTAAAAAGATAAAAATGATGGATACGTAAAAAATGACAATTATTCGATTGACCAGGTAGTCTTATCTTTGGAATCCTTGAGTACAACATTGAGACCGGCCAGTTTCGCCCTGATTTCATCCGCTCTGGCCCATTCCCGGGCGGCTCTCGCCGCCTGCCGTTCATTGATCAGGCTTTCAATTTCCGCTACGTCCAGGCCTCTTTTACGCACTTCCATTTCTTTGTCGGTTTGGAAGAAATGACCGGGGTCGTCCTGAAAAATGCCCAGAACGGCGCCGAAATGCTCAAAAGCTTTTTTCGCTTCCGGTAAGACGGCGGATTCAGCCGCCGCAATTATATTTTTTTCCGCGAGAAGAAAGTTATTCACCAGCCTGACGGCTTCAAAGACATGCCCCAACGCCTGTGCGGTGTTAAAATCATCATCGAGCGCCGCATCAAATTTTTCCGTCAATTCGCCCAATCTATTTATATATTCTTCCTGTTTAACCTGCGACTTATTTTTGGCCTGCGCCGGCGCACCGTCGGCCGCAGCTTCCGCAATTTCTTTTAACTGCCGCAACGTCGAATAGCACCTGATCAGGCCTGTTCTGGCTTCGTTGAGCGAGCTGATTGAATAATCGACCGGGCTGCGATAATGGCTCTGCAGCATGAAAAGGCGCAGAACTTCCGGATGGTAATTTTTCAAAATATCCCGGATCGGAAAAATGTTGCCCAGCGATTTGGACATTTTTTCCGAGTTTACTTTAACAAAACCGTTGTGCATCCAGTAGTTGGCCGGGGGCTGACCGCTGGCCGCCTGCGACTGGGCGATTTCATTTTCATGATGCGGGAAAATCAAATCCTCGCCACCGCCGTGTATATCGAAAGTTTCTCCCAGATAGCGCCTGCTCATTGCCGAACATTCAATATGCCAGCCCGGCCGGCCCGGCCCCCAGGGAGAATCCCAGAAGGGTTCGCCTTCCTTGCTGGCTTTCCACAGAGCAAAATCCATCGGGTTTCTTTTCCTGTCGTTCACGTCCACGCGTGCACCGGCTTGCATTTCATCCAGATTACGTCCTGAGAGGCTGCCGTATAGACTAAACTTATTCACTTCAAAATACACGTCGCCGTCGACGGCATAGGCATAACCTTTTTCCATCAAAACATTAATGAGTGAAATCATATCATCCATATGTTCAGTGGCTTTGGGAGTTATGGAGGGGGTCTCCACGCCCAGTGCGGTCATGTCTTCGTTATGCAGTTTTATAAAACGCTCTGATATTTCAGAAAAGTTTACTCCTTCTTTTTGTGCGCGGAGGATGATCTTGTCGTCGATATCGGTGAAATTTTTAACATATGTAACCTGGTAGCCGCGCGAACGCAGGTGTCTGACCACTACGTCAAAGACTACGGCGGCGCGGGCATGGCCGATGTGGCAGACATCGTATGCCGTAATTCCGCAAACGTAAATTCCCACTTTTCCTTCCTGCAGGGGCTGGAAGATTTCTTTTTTTCTCGTTCGTGTATGAAATATTTTTATAGGCATAATTTCACCGTTTTCAATCTTACTAGGGATAAAGCGGAGCTGTCTGTAATCCGGCGTCTTCTTTATTGCCGCACAGGATATTCATGTTCTGCACGGCCTGTCCGGCGGCGCCCTTGACCAGATTATCGATTGCCGAGATGATAATCACCCTTTTTGTCCGCGCATCGACGGTCAGACCGATGTCACAGAAATTAGAACCGCAAACGGACGAAATATTGGGAAACACACCGGGAGGACAAACCCGCACAAATTTTTCTTCAGCATAAAAAGACGAATACAGAGAATGCAATTCCGGCAGGGAAATATCCGTTTTTAAGCTCGCGTAAATTGTACTCAAAATGCCCCGTTTGACGGGCAGCAGATGAGGCGTAAAGGTAACGGCAAATTTTTCACCGGCAAGCTCGTTCAGTTCCTGTTCAATTTCGGGCGTGTGCCGATGCTGGCCGACTTTATAAGCCTTGAAACCGCCGCCAACCTCGCAAAACAGCGACCCTGTCAACGGTTCTCTTCCCGCCCCGCTGACACCGGAGGCGGAATCGGCAATGATAGTGTTTACAGCTAAAAGTCCATTCTTCAAAGCCGGGGCCAGGCCCAAAATGATGCTCGTCGGATAGCACCCCGGATTGGCTACAAGCCGGGAGCCCTTTATCTTCTCCCTGTAAAGTTCGGGAAGGCCGTAAACGGCATCATTCAGGTAACCTGCACTGGAATGTCCCGCATACCATTTTTCATATGTTGCAATGTCTCTTAACCGGTAATCGGCGGAAAGGTCGATTACCTTTTTCCCGGCGGCAATAAAGGCGGGGGCTATTTCCATGGAGACACCATGGGGAAGAGCGAGAAACACAACATCGCATTTCCCGGCTATGTCTGCCGGCGTTGCATTTTGATATTTTAATGATGTCAGGCCGTAAAGCGACGGGAATACTGCGGCTACCGGCTGGGAGTCAAAACGCCGTGAGGTGACGGCGACCAGCTCCGCTTCCGGATGCCCCGATAAAATTCGTATAAGCTCCTGACCCGTATAACCGCTGGCTCCAAATATAGCTGTTTTAATCATAAAGCTCCAAAAAAAAGGGAGGCTCAAAGCCCCCCTGTTGAATTTTAACGTTTGGAGAATTGGAATCTTTTCCTCGCCCCCGGCTGTCCGTACTTCTTTCTTTCCTTAACCCTGGCGTCTCTGGTGAGGAAACCTGCTTTTTTCAGTATAGGACGCAGTTGGACATCATATTCCAAGAGGGCTTTAGAAATTCCATGCTTTACTGCTCCGGCCTGGCCGGCTACTCCTCCGCCGCTGACATTGACAAATAAATCAAACTGGCCGTTCTTGCCGGTAATCTCGAAAGGCTGCCTGATGATCATCTTTAAGCTGGGACGGGTAAAGTACTCTTCATAGTTTCTTTTATTGACGACAATATTACCGCTGCCCGCCTTCATATAAACACGGGCTATGGCGTTTTTTCTCTTACCGGTTGCATAATAACGTTGTTCTGTCTGTGTCATACCTTCTCCAAAAATAGTAAATATTCAAACAAATCTTATACTAAGCGGGGAAATTAGACTGTCAGAATATGCGGGCACTGCGCTTCGTGCGGATGAGCATTGCCAGAATAAACTTTCAACTTTTTCAACATTTTCCTGCCCAGATTAGTCTTGGGTAACATCCCCTGAACCGCAGTACGAATCAAGTTTTCCGGCTTCTCGGCCAGCATTTTTCCTGCGCTTGTTTCTCTCAACCCACCGGGATAACCTGAATAGTGATAATAAACCTTATCCGTCAGCTTTTTGCCGGTTAACATAATTTTTTCGGCATTGACGACAATAATAAAATCACCTGTATCAACATGCGGGGTATATGTCGCCTTATGTTTACCCCTTAAACGACGAGCCACTTCAGCAGCCAATCTTCCCAATACCTGACCGGAAGCGTCCACCATATACCATTCACTATTCGGTGTTTCTTTCTTTGCCATATAAGTCTTCATAAATAAAAACCGCCAAGGAATAAAAATTTAAAGGCGCAAGCTATGCAAATTTGCCCTGTTTGTCAAGTAAAATATTTGCTGCGCATTGTAAAAATCAATTCATAATCTCTATCTCTGCTGCCGTTTTTCTTAATCCCCAAGATCGACTGCGCGGCAGGCATATTCGAGAATTGTATCCGCCTGTTTCGCGGCGGCGATGTTGACCCGTGGAGAAAGAGGGGGCCTCAGTGCGATGTCTGAGTGCAGATCACCGATCATAATGAGATTTTCCCGAATTGGATGGACCTTTATATCGTCGCTCAGGCCGTATCCCCCCAGTCCGGAAACGGCGACAATAAATTTGTCCAGCGGCAGCAGCTGCGCAATCAGCATGCATTTACTTTCGGCGCTGTCGAGGCATTCGGCGACAATCGGACAATCGGCAAATAAAACAGGAACGATGGATTGGTCAATTTTTCTGATTTCTATTTCGGCCTGCACGGCGGGGTTGATCCGCAGCAAATTCTGCCGGAGGGCTTCGACCTTGTACATTCCGACCTGATCGGCAAAATAGAATTGACGATCCAGATTTGTCGTTTCCACCACGTCGAAATCGATAATCTTCAGTTTTTCAAATCCGACCCGAACTAGGTTCGCCGCACAGTTGGATCCCAATCCGCCGGCTCCGGCAATCCCGACTTTGATTTCCCTGAGCCTGCCGATTTTATCCTCGCCTAATTTTTGCGTCAGATGTTCATAAAATTCCAGGGTCATATCCCGAAAATCCAATCATTGAAAACAGGTTCGTAGCCTTTCCGTCGAATTACGGCCATAACTTCCGGGATGCTCCGGTGATCGGCAATCTCAAACTGAGACAGTGCATTGACCTTCGCCGCCGGTGCAGT
>DAOQVG010000071.1:0-7734 GCA_035341435.1 Smithellaceae bacterium | reverse complement strand
TTCTTCCTGATAGCGCTTGATTTAGAAATGGAATAAGGCCACCCGGGATCAGGAAGAAGACAGTTTGCCCACAGACAAAAGGCTCTCATCCGACAAAGCATACCGGCGAATTTTCATCCGCAGGGTCTTGCGGTCGATTCCCAGCAGCTGCGCCGCTTTCGATTGATTCCAGGAAACCTCTTTCAGCGTCTGCAGAATCTTATCCCTTTCCGCCTCCTCCAGCGGAGTCATATACGGCAGATTTACGGCCTCCTGCACCTTTGCTGCTTTTTTCACCTGGAAACGCTGCGGGAGATTTTCCGGCAAAATAACTACAAACGGTGAAAGAAGCAGAGTCTGCTGCAAAACATTTTCCAACTCCCGGACATTTCCCGGCCAGGAATAGGCCATCAACAGTTCCATGGCTTCCACAGAAATGCGCACTCCGGGATAACCGAATTTTTTCAGCATGGATTCAATCAACAGCGGAATATCCTCGGTATGGTCACGCAGCGGCGGAATATGCAGCCGCACAATGAACCGGTACAAAAGATCCAGCCGAAAGCGTCCGGCGCTCACCTCTTCGTCGATATTTTTGTTGGCCGCCGCCACCACGCGGACGGCGGCATGGCGCACTTCATGACCGCCGATTCTTCGCACTTCGCCGTCCTGCATGAAACGCAAAAACTTTCCCTGCAGATTGGTGGACATCTCCGTAATTTCATCAAGAAACACCGTGCCGCCCTGAGCCGATTCCAGGAGGCCGATATGCTGATGATCGGCGCCGGTGAATGATCCTTTTTCATAGCCGAAGAGCTCTGATTCCAGCAAATTATCGGGAATGGCCCCGCAGTGGACGACAACAAACTGCTTGTCGCGGCGTGAAGACATACTGTGCAAAGACCGGGCGGTTAATTCCTTGCCGGTGCCGCTTTCGCCTTCGATTAAAACACTGGCCGGCGAATCGGCAACGCGGGCAATCTGTTTGTAAAATTCCACCATCGCCGCCGACGAACCGATCAATTTCGGGCTGTCGGCAGCCTGCGGCGATTCCCAATTCAAGCGCCGCTCCCTCAATTCTCTTACTTCCAGAACTTTTTTAACGATGGCCCGGCAGTCATCCGGCGAAAAAGGTTTGCTGATGTAATCCCAGGCGCCCAGACTGATCGCCTCCATCGTGGTTTCCAGCGAACCGTAAGCCGTCATCAGAATTACCGGCAGATTCGGCCATTTCTTTTGCACTTCACCCAGAAGCTGCAATCCGTCCATGCCGGGCATGCGGATATCCGACATCAAGAGATCATAGCGGGAAAGATCCTGCTGCAACGCCTCCAGTGCGGAGGTAAACGTTGTTACTTCATAGCCGTCGCGGGCCAGCGCCTCCTGCAGAAACTCACAGGCGACGGCGTCGTCATCAATAACTAGAATGCGGGATTTCATAAAAGCCCCTGATATTATTTGTGACAACCTCGTAAAAAGGCCGGATGCTGCGTTGCGCTTCATCCCTCCCCGTGTCAAGCACGGGGCAGGCTACCTGCGGCGTACGCTAAGTACGCCTCATTCCTCGGTATTCGCACGCCTTGCCTGCGACCTTTTTACGAGGCCATCATTTGTGGGATTCTTAACTTTAATGGCGGGGATTCGTCAATGGAAAAAGATTTTTATCAGCGTAAAAATTACTGCGCCGCGGCGATGAAAAAACCGCGGAGTTTGGTGTTTCCCAGGCCGTCTTTGGCCACAATGTCACATCTCACTCTTTTCTCACCGTTTTCTTCGAATTTATTCCTGATCTTGCCGGTAATGGTAATCGTCGCCCGCTGTCTCGTATTCTCCCAGTCGTCAAAATCAACCGGTTCCGTTATGTTGGCGAAACGGACGTTAAATTTGCGCAGATTCTTGTTGTCGATCCAGCTGGTGACGGCCTGACCCGCAATGCCCATAATCAGCATACCGTGAACGATAACTCTTTCCATGCCGATGGTTTTCACAAAGGTGTTGTCATGATGCAGCGGATTGAAATCACCGGAGGCGCCGGCATAGCGAACCAGGTCGGTGCGAGTGATGGGCGACGAGGTATAGGGAACGAGAGAATCTCCAATGTTAAGATCAGCAAATTGCAGCGGCATATCGTTCTCCTATCGCTCCACCAGAATGGAGCGGGCCTTGATAACCAGTTCCCCCCGCTGGTTTCTCATTTCCGTTTCCACTACGGTAAATTCCATTGTTTTCCCCGAATCGTCTTCCCTGATCTTGTCATACATATCGACCACCTTCATTTTACAGGTCAAAGCGTCGCCCGCACAGACGCTGCCGCAATATTCGTATTCCTCTTCGGTATGCAAAAGCCTGGCCAGATCGATACCCAGTGCGTTAACCACCCCCATCAGTCCTCCACCGGTCCGGAACATCACGTTGGTCGGAAAGGTCGGCGGAATAATTATTCCCGGATAGCCGGCCTGTTTCGCCGCCGCCTCATCCGTGTATATGGGGTTTACGTTTTCCGGAACATCTTTTTGTGATACAGCCATGGCGAATTCGGCAATTTTACCCTTTTCCACTTCCAGACGATGAGGGGGGAATTCGTAGCCCAGCTTGGATTTATCGGCCATTTTCATCTCCACAAAATACTTATTTTAAAAATGCAGTTCAAACAGCTCAATCAAAAAGACCTGTGTTTTCCATTTCGGCAATCTGGTCTTCGCTGTAGCCAAATTCCTGCAAAACTTCTTTGGTGTTAAAACCGTCGGGAACGCCGATTTTCCTGTACTCAGGTTTGTAGTTGGAAAATTTGATGGGCAAAGCCGGCTGCCGCACCCTGCCGCCGTCCGGCAGGTCAATCTCGACCACCATTTCCCGCTCTGCGCTCTGTTCATTATTTAAAGCTTCGTGAACCGTCAGCACCGGTTCGACGCAGGCATCGACCCTGTTGAAGATTGCCATCCAATCATCCCTTGATTTCGTTTTAAAGATGTCCCGGATCTGCTTTTTAACTTCCTTGACGTTTGCGGGCATGATGCCCTGGGGCGTTATCAGATCAGACCGGCCAATCGCCTCGAAAAGCACGGCGCTGAATTTTGGTTCGAGGGAACCGACGCTGATATATTTACCGTCTTTTGTTTCATAGTAATCGTAGACGGAGCCGCCGTTAAAAATTGTGCTTTCATAGTCCGGTTCCGTGCCGTCAATCAAAGAAGCGGCGGCGCGGTAATTGAAAGCGATCAGGCTGTCGGTCATGGAAATATCGATATACTGTCCCTGGCCGGTTTTGCTGCGTCCTATTTCCGCCGCCAGAATCCCGACCAGGGCGTTGACGGAACCGGAGGTGTCGCCGATAAATGCGCCGGAAGGTGAGGGGCCTCCGCCTTTTCTGCCGGAATAGGACATAATGCCTGAACGGGCCATGTAATTTATGTCATGTCCGGCCCTGGCCGCCAAAGGTCCCGTCTGGCCGTAGCTGGTTATGGAGCAATAAATGAGAGCGGGATTGACCAGGCGAAGCGTTTCATAGTCAAGACCAGCCTTCGCCATGACCCCCGGCCGGAACTGTTCGATTAAAATATCATAATGCATGATCAGTTTATGGACGATTTGCTGCGCCCGCCGATCTTTGATGTTCAGAAACATGCTGCGCTTGTTCCGCCCCAGATACGCTCCGTTGGCGGACCTTCCATCGCCGGGAAGAAAAGGCGGAAATTGAGTATTGATGTCGGGTCTGGAGCGGGAAACAATTTTTAAAACTTCAGCGCCCATGTCGGCTAAATACAGCGTCGCTACCGGGCCGGGAATCATCGTTGTGAAATCGAGAATTCTTAAGCCTGAAAGAGGTCCTGTCATTTACTGGCTCCTTGCGTCTGTCTGCCGGGATTACAAACAGCTTGCCGGCGTATTTAATAATTTCCATGCTCTCCTGTTTTTGGATTCATGGCCTGCAAATTGGCGATACGTTCCAGAAGCGGCGGGTGCGAATAATAAAACCAGACATATAATGGATGCGGATGCAAATTAGCCAGATTGTCCTTGGCCAGCCGTTTTAATGCGCTGATCATGTGCTCGGACGTTCCCGTCAACTCCACAGCCATCCTGTCGGCCTCCCGTTCATAGCGGCGCGTTATTCCGGCGCCGACGGGGCTGAAGAAAAAGCCGATGCAGCCAAAATAAAGCGAAACCAGAAAAAGACCGGCGTAAAGCGGCGTTTGCTCCAAATTAAAAGCGCGATAGAGGACCGGGGCTGATACGAGGTGATAAACAAGATAGAGACTGACGAACGAGGCGGCGATCATAAAGATCAACTGTTTTAAAATATGCTTCTTTTTCCAGTGGCCGATTTCATGGGCCAGAACGGACAATATTTCCTCCGGGGAATGAGAAGCCAAAAGCGTGTCAAATAATACAATGCGCTTGGTTTTGCCGATGCCGGTGAAATAGGCGTTGGTATGCCGGGAGCGCTTGCCTTCATCTACCTGATAAATGCCCTGGGCTTTCAGGCCGACTTTAGCCATCAATGACTGAATTTGTTCTTTCAGACTTTCGTCCGCAATAGGTTCATATTTGTTAAACAACGGGGCGATGACCACCGGATAAATCCAGAGCAGCAGCATCTCGAACAATGTAAAAAAAATCCAGGCCCAGAACCACCAGCTGTCAGGCAGGTAAAAGATAAAAGCCATGAACGCGCTGATTAAGATACCCATCAGAATAACTGATAATATCAAAGACTTAAAAAAGTCGGCCAGCCACAGCTTCCAGGTAATGGTCGAAAAGCCGTATTTTTTTTCCAGAACAAACGTGGAATAGATATTAAAAGGCAGTCCCACAATTCCGCTGATGGCGGCCAGTACGCCGAAAAATACGAGCGCCTGAACGATAAAATGGAGCTTCAGCCCCCCAATGGCGGCGACCAGCAAAGGCAGAAGGAGAAAGACAATGGCCAGCTCGACGACATCGTCAACAAGGTTTTCTTTGGCGGCTAAACGGGTGTTGTCAACCGTATAATCCACCATTTTATTCAATGTGGCCTCATCAATAATACCCTGAAAGACGGGAGGAATATCCTTGCCGTGTTTTCGCAGGCAGGAAATATTAAGCTGCTGTAAAAAGTAACGCCAGCAGAACCTGCCGGCAAATAAAACTAAAAAACCAACGATCAGATATGTTTCCATAGAGTTCCATTTCCAGCGAAACGAAATAAGCTTTGTATTATATATGAAGATATAATTTAATCAATGCTTGAAAATTAAGAAATCTTTAATTAAAGGAGCTGCAGGGAATAAAAATTGAACGATGATGTGCTTTATCCTATGAAAAAGGTATTACTTCCAGATCAGGATGGCGAAAAATCACCAAAGACCACTGCGCATCCGGGACGCGAAAGCAACTGGTGCAAAAAATACGGGTACTTTATTGATCTGGATGCCTGCCAGGCCCGGTCACTGACTCGTCCGGCCTGCCGACGCTGTTATCAATCATTATTGCAGTTGTCATTGCCTTTTGACTGTTGACACCACGTTGTGCATTTTAAAAGAATGCTTGACTAAGAGAATGTGTCACAATATCATTCTGAGCACTTAGGCAAAGAACTTCTGTGTGGAACAAGGGGTTGCAACCCCTTGTTCTGTTGTTAGATTCTCCAAACTGATGGAAACAAAAATGATTGAATTTTACAAAATGAGCGGCAGCGGCAACGATTTTATTATCATCGACAACCGCGACTTGTCTTTAAATTTCGGAAATATCAGGGAATTTGTCCGCAAGGTTTGCACGCGCAAGTTATCCGTCGGGGCCGATGGTCTTTTTTTGATCGAACCTTCCACCAAAGCCGACTTTAAATGGCAGTTTTATAATTCCGACGGCAGCACCGCGGAAATGTGCGGCAACGGCAGCCGCTGCGTGGCGCGTTACGCCTACATCAAAGGCATTGCCGGAAAAAAGATGTCGTTTGAAACGATTGCCGGAATAATCACCGCGGAAGTAAACGATCAAATCGTAAAAGTGAAGTTGACCGATCCTTCGGCGGTTAAATCAGGGGAAGAGATTGATATTGACGGCCGGATGTTTGTTTTGGATTGCGTCAATACCGGAGTTCCCCATGCTGTGGCCTTCGTGGATGATCTGCAATCCTGCACCGTGGCCGAATGGGGAAGAAAAATCCGCTTTCATAGGCATTTTGCGCCTCAGGGAACAAACGCCGATTTTGCTGCCGTTTTGAGTCCCCGGAAAATTCAACTGCGCACCTACGAGCGCGGCGTGGAAGACGAGACGCTGGCGTGCGGCACCGGTATGGTGGCGGCTGTTCTGGCGGCGGCCCAAAGAGACCTGGTCGTTTCACCGGTTGATGTGCTGGTGCAAAGCGGAGAAACACTGCGTATTTATTTTACCCGCAGGGATGATTGCTTTGCCGAAATTTATCTTGAAGGCCGCGTGAAAATGGTCTATCAGGGTTTTCTCTTTAAAGAAGCGTACGAATAATGTTGATAATATAAGGAGGTTTACATTGCAGATTGCGAATCGTCTGGCGAAGATTCCGCCATATTTGTTCATGGAGCTCAGAAAGAAGATCAATAAAGCCAAGGCCGAAGGCGTGGATGTTATTTCTTTGGCGATCGGCGACCCCGTAGAAGCGACGCCTGCTTCCATCATCGATGAATTATGCGCTACTTCCCGCGATCCATTAAATCATCGCTATCCGACGGACGAAGAAAAGGGAATGCTGCTTTACCGCAAGGAGATCGCCGCCTGGTACGAAAAGAGATATGGCGTGACTTTAAATCCGGAAAACGAAATTCTGGGGCTGATCGGATCAAAGGAAGGCTGCCATCATTTTATTCTGGCGCGGGTCAACCCCGGCGATACCGTGTTGATGACCGATCCCGGTTATCCCGCCTACCGGGCGAGCATTCTGATGGGCGAAGGCGTTCCCTACAATGTGCCCATTCTGCCGCAAAATAATTACCTTCCGGTCTTGGAAGACATTCCTTCCGACGTCGTTAAAAAAGCCACTGCGATGTTTCTTAATTATCCCAATAACCCGACCGGCGCCTGCGCGACTCCGGAGTTTCTGGATAAACTCGTAGCCTTTGCCCGGGAGGCGGACATTGCCGTTTGCTATGATAACCCTTACAGTGAAGTCTTGTTTTCCGGACAGCCCCGTATCAGTTTTCTGATGGCAAAGGGAGCAAAGGATGTGGGCGTCGAACTCAATTCTCTCTCCAAACCGTTCAATATGTGCGGCTGGCGGATCGGCATGGCCTGCGGCAACCCGGAGTTGATCGCGGCCATCAGCAAGGTTAAAGAGAACACTGACTCCGGAATTTTTAATCCCATCCAGTTTGCCGGCATCCAGGCGCTGCGCAATGAGGCGCCCTTTATCGAAAAAATGCTGGAAATCTACGGAAAGCGGCGGGAGCTGGTGCTGAAAACTCTGAAGAAGATCGGGATAAACTTTGATCCGCCCCGCGGAACGTTTTACCTGTGGGTGCCGGTGCCGCAGGGCATGACTTCGCTGGAATTCACTAACCGGCTGTTTGATAAGACCGCCGTGGTCGTCGCCTCCGCCACCGCCTACGGGCAGTACGGCGAAGGCTTCGTGCGCATCTCGCTGACGGTTCCGGATGATCGTCTGGAAGAAGCGATGACAAGAATCGAAAAAGAATTTACAACAGGTAAATAGGTTAAAGGCTGAAGGCTATGGAATTAGAACCCTTCGGCCTCAGCCCTCAGTCTTCAGTCTAAAAGTCAGGTGGGTTATTTATGGAAATG
>DAOQVG010000070.1:0-7784 GCA_035341435.1 Smithellaceae bacterium | reverse complement strand
CGCGTCTTCAGGTGGAGGCGAAACTGAAGGCGGAGTCGGAGGCCCGCCTCAAGGCCGAAGAGGCGAGGCGGAAGGCGGAAGAGGAAATATGTCGAAAAACCGAAGAAGAATCCAGAATTAAAGGAGAACTGAATGCCCGCCTGAAGGCGGAGGAGGAAGCCTGCCTCGAAGCGGAAACAAAGCTCAAGGCGGAGTCAGAAGCCCGTTCTCAGGCGGAAAAAGCAAGACGTAAGGCAGAAAAGGAGATCCTCCAGAAGATAAAGGAAGAAGCTCGTCTAAAAGCCGAACTGATTGATCGCCTGAAGGCGGAAGAAGAAGCCCGTCTTAATGCGGAGGCAAGGCTCAAGTTGGAAGTAGAAGCCCGCCTTCAAGCTGAAGAATCAAGACGTCATGCCGATGAAGAAGCGAAACAAAAATTTGAAGAAGAGCTAAGGCGCCGGCTGGAAATAGAATTAAAGAAAAAGGCTGAAACTGAAGTGGATGCCGGTGGTGCTGATGCACCTGTTGAAAAGGGCTCCGCGCAGCAGGAAATAATTGCTCCAGTGCAGGGCTATTCGACCAGATCTTATCCTGACGGCAGGACTTACATTGGAGAAATACAGGACGGAAACCCCGCAGGTCAGGGGATTATGAAATACGCTGACGGCTCCAGATATGTCGGAGAATGGAACGAGGGTAAGCGCTGTGGGCAGGGAAGTATGACCCTTTCCGATGGATCAACTTACATAGGGCAATGGAAAGATGATCTCAAAGAAGGCAATGGAACTATAGCTATGGCCAACGGACGAAAATATGTCGGTGATTGGGAAAATGATTTGTACGATGGCCAGGGTACAGAGACATTTCCAGACGGCACGCGTTATAACGGTGATTACAAGGCGGGGAAATTTCATGGTAAAGGTTCCTTGCTCCTGCCTGACGGGAAAAAATATAGCGGTGAATTCCAACTTGGTCTGTCCACGGGACAGGGGGTGATGAGTTATCCCAACGGTGACCGTTATGATGGAGAATTCAAGAATAACAAATTTCACGGCTGGGGAACCCTGGCTCTCGCCGATGGAAAAAGGTATACCGGCCATCTCGAAAACGGGCTGCCTCATGGCACAGGCGTAATGATGCTTGCGGATGGCCGGACATTTAACGGGACATTTCAAAACGGCAAATTTGTCGGCAATAAGGGGCTGTATGATTGATAAAATATCGATATTGCGTCCGTTATTTCAGGATTCAGGCAATAAAGAGAGGGTAAGTTTCCGGTGGGAAGAGCAGGCTGCAGACGGGGCTTCGATGTGTACTTTTCCGGACGGCTCCGGTTATACAGGTTTCTTTAGAATTGGTCGTTTTCATGGGGAAGGGATATTCAGATGGCCTGACGGAGGACACTACAGAGGTCAATGGGAAGACGATATGCCGCATGGAAAGGGAACTATTCTGCTGCCAGAGGGATATTGTTATCAAGGTCAATGGAAAAACGGTAAACCGGAAGGTGAAGGAATAGAGACTTTTCCTGACGGTGGACGGTATGAGGGCCAATGGGAAAATGGCTTGAAAAATGGAAATGGTGAAATGGTATACGCTGACGGAACAAAATACGACGGACTCTGGAAAGATGGAATGCGTCATGGATCCGGTATATTGGCGTTGTCAGACGGCACGGTATATATGGGGCAATGGGAGGAAAATAAAATGTCCGGTATAGGCATATTAATTTCTCCCGAAGGGAAAAACTACCTGGGGGTGTGGAAAAAATCTAAATTTACTGTTTTGTAAGCGACGGCAACGGTTCCCTGAAACAAATGCGGTCAAAACTTTGACATTAATACTGAGCGTGTTTATAATAAGGTAAAGCGAGAAACTGCAATGCACGTATTGAGTCCATTCTACTGGATGTTAACACTTGAAAAAACGGCAGGGTCTTTATGGTGAATGTCACCTCTCAAAGACCAACTTTTTAAACGAAGGACTCCAGGTAAAAGACGAGACGGCATAAGCGGTGCTCGCTTTACTTTATTGTAAAACACGAGAGGAGGATATCATGAACGATAATATCACAAAAATTGGCGGAGCTGTTTTGATTGGCGGATTGGTTGGAGCGGCCATTGCACTTTTATATGCTCCTAAGTCGGGGCGCCGGACAAGAAGAGATATTCTGAGGACGGCGCGTAATGTGAAAAATAGTACGACGGATATGATCGATGATACTATTGATGATGTGCATGATATAATAAAAGATTTAAGGGAAAAAGCTTCGGAGGTGGTAGGTCAGGGAACGGGTTTGACTGAAAAAGCGAAGAAAGAAATAATAGCAACGCTTGAACAGGGTCAGAAAACGATAGAAAAACAGAAACAAAGATTCACAGAGGCGCTCGGCAGAAGTTAACGCTAAATTAATTAAAAGCGCCTGCGTCGTCTACATCTCAAAAACCGGCAACAAGCGACGGTTCCTCCCAGAAAAAGACGCGCAACAGTTTCGGCAGCCCGTCGCCTTTGCCGGCTTCCTTAAAAGATCAAAATGTTCTGGATTAAAAATTCCAGCTTTCTCTGTTTTTTATCTTCGCCAATACGGCATATAATTCCTCCCAATTTATGACAATCACGTCGCGGCAGGCGACTACCGGAAAAGCATAATTCATTTCACTTGACAGAGATATTTATTTGATATTTTATCAAAGTATCAATAAGATAGCTTCCCGGTCGGATTTAATGGATGGACCGGTCAATGCAAAAGAGTAACGAAAGGAGCTGCTTCCATGAAATTCGAACATCTTTTTGAACCTGTCGCCATCGGAAAAATGATCGTCCCCAACCGTGCGGTCATGCCCGCCATGGGCAGCGCATATGCCACACCCGACAACAAAGCCGGGGACAAGCTGGTTGCCTACCTCGAACGTCGTGCCCGGGGCGGCGTCGGACTGATCATCGCGGAGATCTGTGCGATCGATCCGCGCGGCAGGGCTCTTCCCAATGAATTGGGGGGCTGGAGCGATGATTTTATCCCCGCACTGGCGCGCATCCCCGAAGCCGTGCATCGTCATGGAGCAAAAGCAGCCATCCAACTACATCATGCCGGTCGTGAAACCCTGCCCGATATCATCGATGGCGCGGTACCGGAAGCCCCTTCAGCCATCCCGAGCGTTATCTACCGGCAACCCTGTGAAGCCATGAGTCTCGAGCGCATTGCTGAAATTATCGAGGCTTATGCCGCCGCCGCCCGCCGCGCTCAGGCCGCCGGATTCGACGCCGTGGAAATCCACGGAGCACACGGCTATTTGATTTCCCAGTTCCTTTCGCCTTTCACCAACCATCGCGAGGATAAATATGGCGGCGACGATGCCGGCCGGTCGCGTTTTCTGCTGGAAGTTATTGCGGCCGTACGGAAGAAAACCGGCCCGGATTTCCCCATTATCGTGCGGGTTTCGGCTGACGAGATCATCGCTGACGGCTATCATCTTGAATTCATGCAGGCTTTAGCTCCAAAGCTGGTTGCCGCCGGAGTAAACGCCATTCATGCCTCTCTGGGGGCCTACTCGACGCCGGGTTTTCTGAACGTTGCCTCAATGGATACGGAGACAGGTTTTAATCTTTTCCGGGCGCGGGCCATTAAAGAGACCGTAAACGTGCCGGTGATTGGCGTGGGCCGGATCTCCAATCCGGCTATCGCGGAAGAATCTCTTGCCCGGGGTGATGCCGATTTGATCGCCTTCGGCCGTCCCCTGCTGGCCGATCCGGATTTCGTAAAGAAGGCGAAGGAAGGCCGTCCGGCGGACATTCGACCCTGTATCGCCTGCAACCAGGGCTGCATCGAGCGCCTGCTGCTGGAGATGGGCACCATGACGTGTTCCTTCAACCCTGAATGTGGAGAGGAATTCCGGGGTGAGCTGCAGCCTGCTGCAAAACGCAAAAACGTCTGGGTTGTCGGAGCCGGTCCGGCTGGTCTCCAGGCCGCTCTTGTCGCCGCCGGGCGTGGGCATCAGGTGGAAGTTTTTGAACAGAATGCAGCACCAGGCGGTCAGCTTCTACCGGCCTCCGCGCCGCCGCACAAAGAAGTTTTAAAGGATTGGCTTGCCTGGATTCAGGCGCAGCTTGCGGCATCCGGAGTTCCCATACATTTGGGCAAGAAGATAAGCCGGGAGGATCTGGAGGCCAGGCGCCCGGATGCCGTCATTCTGGCCACCGGTGCGGACCCCTGCACGCCGGGCATACCGGGGTTAAACAGTCCGCAAGTAGTCGACGCCCGAGCGCTGCTTTTGGGAAAATCTGTGCCCGCCGGTCCGGCGGTTATTCTGGGCGGGGGACATGTTGGTATGGAAACTGCTGATTTCCTTATTAATCAGGGAATTGCCGTCACCATTCTCGAACAGCTCACGAAACAACCCGTCACCACTCAGACGGTTCGCGGCTACTGGCTCTATAAACGACTGCGCCGCTCCCGCAATCGTTTGATTACCGGGGCGCGGGTTGTGGAAGTAACCCCTGCTGATGTGCGCTACATTCATGAAGAGCAGGAAATTACCCTGCCGGCAAAAATGGTCGTCACCGCTCTGGGAGCGCGTCCCAACGATGCACTCAAGACTGCTCTGGAAGAATTGAACATCTTTTACATACCAGTCGGAGACGTTAACAAGCCGCGCCGTTTCCTGGAAGCCGTTCATGAAGGTAACCGGGCCGGGCTGGAACTTTAATGCATCAAAGAGATTGTTAATCTCAGGGAGAATCTCAAAATCATCTCCGCAAAAAAGCCTGACAAATATCGAGTCTAATATTATCCTTATGTAATATGAAATATAATGTAATATTAATCGGATTAGTCAGTTTTTTCGCAGATTTAAGCACAGAAATGGTTTATCCGATAATTCCGCTTTATCTGACGACGGTGTTCGGCGCCACACCTGCTATTGTCGGCATTATTGAAGGAATAGCGGAAAGCCTTGCCAGTCTTCTGAAGGTATTCAGCGGATACATTACGGACAAATACCAAAGGAAAAAGCCCATTGCATTTCTGGGTTACGCAGCCGGTTTAATATACAAGCTGGCTCTCATTCTTGCAGGTTCCTGGTATGGAATCCTGGCGGCGCGGTTAATAGACCGTTTTGGTAAGGGTATCCGTACGGCACCACGCGACGTACTCGTAAGCGAAAGTTGCGACTTCAACAAACTCGGACATTCTTTCGGTATACATAAAGCGCTTGATATGGCTGGGTCTGCCGCCGGTATACTTATAGCTTTCTTCATATTGACAGCTTGGGAGGGGAAGTACGCCTACAAACAACTGTTTCTGCTCTCGTGCATTCCGGCGATTGCTTCACTTCTCATGTTTATATTTATCAAGGAAACAGGAAAATCATGTGAATCCGAGGAGCCGCTTAATTTTTTTAAAGGCTTAAAAAATCTGGATAAGCGTCTGAAACTTTACCTTGCGGTTGTCTTCATATTTACGCTGGGAAATTCATCGAATGCATTTTTGATTCTCAAAGCCGGCAATGTGGGCTTCGATCCTGTATCAGTGGTACTTCTATACTTCATATACAGCATGATATCAGCATTGTTTGCAGTGCCGTTCGGTAAACGATCCGACCATATCGGGCGGAAACGTCTACTCGTTGCCGGCTACTTTATTTTTGCACTTGTATATGCCGGTTTTGCCTGGGCTCCGAATAAGACTGTCATAGTCGCTGCATTTGCATTGTATGGAATATTCACCGCCATGACGGTTGGTGTAGAACGCGCCTTTGTTTCTGAAATCGCACCAAGAGAATTAAAAGGAACCATGCTTGGTCTTCAATCGACGATTGCGGGAATTGCTCTCCTCCCTGCAAGTATAATAGCCGGATTTCTCTGGAATACATTCGGTTCTGTGGTGCCTTTCGCATTCGGAGCAATCCTGTCGCTTATAGCAGCACTTTTACTTGCCTTCGGAATGCCACAAAAAACGGTTGCCGGTCATCTTCACAGATCAGATTAACGGTGGAATGTTAATTTCAGGAAGCCCGACAAAAATGTCGAATTTAACAAAAGTTTGTTGTTAACTATTAAGGTGCCGTAATAATGAAGTTTATTCGGTTTTAATACATGCGTTTCGACATATCTTGCCTTTCACAAGGCACCACGAATAAATCTTATAAGATAAATTTATATGTACAATCAATGTGTTGTAAAAAACATAAATGTTGGCATTAATCATGCTTGAAGAATCACGATTGATTTATGCCGCAGGAAAAGAATATGCCACACCAACATTTTTTTCAAACACTCATAAATTTTTCAAACAAATTCGTGGGTATGTATAAAATCGCCGGTCCTTTAAAAAAAATTCCTTTTCATCAGACTAATTGGCTACGAGCGAGACATGGAGTAATTGTACCGGTTTTTATTTTTTTCCTGGGAGTTGCGTTTACTACAAGAATTGCCTTGCTAATCAAGGCGGCACGGTTTGTCTCCTGGGACTTAAGTCTTCCGGCAGCATTTGGCTGGGGGATTCTTTATGATATGGGTGCCGCCTGCTGGTTTGCTCTTCCCTGCATTGTTATTTTAACAATACTGCCGGAGCGTTTTTTTGAACACGCATGGGGCCGCTATACAGTCAACATCTTTGCCTTTTTATCAACATTTCTCTTGCTGTTTGCAGCGGTAGGAGAGTGGATCTTCTGGGATGAATTTGGTGCCCGTTATAACTTCATTGCAGTTGATTATTTGGTGTATACCCACGAGGTCGTCAACAACATCATCGAATCATATCCCGTCCCCTTTCTTGTCAGCTTCTTAGCCATTTTGGCGCTTGCTGTTCAAGTGATTTTCTGGAAGACAGGTTTTCCGAGATTCTGGTTTTCGATAGCATCCGAAAAACCCGGATCACGATACAAGGCCGGTGCCGTCTGGTGTATCGGCGTAATCTCCATTGGTTCAATCATCAATCAGGGCTGGCTCCCGGATTTTAAAAATAACTATAATCGGGAGCTGAGTAAAAACGGTATCTGGTCTCTCTTTGCCGCATTCAAAGACAATGAACTGGATTTCAACCAATTTTTTCCGACTATACCTGATGATAAGACAATTCAGAGAATGAAGGCGGAAGTTGTGGAAGACGGTTCCATTCTTTTGAAACCTAATGCAAGAGACACTTTAAGATTTTACCATCACGACGAGCCGGAGTTGAAACCTAATGTTATCCAAATCACCGTGGAAAGCCTGAGTTATGAATTCCTTCATGATACGGCAAAATATAAAGGCTTGACGCCAATCTTATCGGAATTGGAATCTAAGAGTCTAGTTTTCGATAATTTCTATGCAACCGGAACGCGTACCGACCGGGGCATGGAAGCGCTCACCTTATCGATACCTCCTACTCCGGGACGTTCCCTCGTGAAACGTCCTAAAAACGAAGGTTTATTCACTCTGGGTTCTCTTTTCCGGGCAAAAGGGTATGAGACTGCTTTTATTTATGGCGGTTATGGTTATTTCGATAATATGAATTATTTTTTCGGAAACAACGGTTACAGGGTGATTGACCGCAACAGTGTAAGTCGTGACGATGTAACCTTTGCCAATGCCTGGGGTGCTTGCGACGAAGACCTTTACCGCTGGACTATCCGGGAAGCCGACAGTACTTATCAAAACACAAAAAAACCTTTCCATTTTTTCGTTATGACTACTTCAAATCATCGTCCCTTCACCTTTCCTGATGGAAGGATCGATTTACCATCGAAAATTTCAGAACGCCGCGGCGGTATCAAATATTCCGACTATGCAATAGGAAAATTTCTCCGGGATGCAGAGAAAAAACCATG
>DAOQVG010000069.1:0-7791 GCA_035341435.1 Smithellaceae bacterium | reverse complement strand
GATCCCTGGAACGCCGTTCCGACAAGAAAGACAAAGGGGCGCAACTGACAATTTTCAGACGACCTCACAAAAAGGTCGCAGGCAAGGCGCGCGAATACCGAGGAATGAGACGTACTTAGCGTACGACGCAATGACGAGGGATGAATCGCAACGCAGCATTCGGCCTTTTTGTGAGGTCGTCAAACTTTCTTGACATCAAAATTTTATCTTCATATACTCGCTGCAAAAAACAACGCCGCAGAAATGAGAATCTGCTCATGCCAACGTCGATAAAACCGATTTTATTTCGGGGGAAATTTGATTTAGACCAAATCGCAGCCGTGTTGGAAGGGCTGGAAGAAACCATCATTTTCATGCTGATCAACCGCGCGCAGTTTGCGGCCAATAAAGCGGCCTATGAGCCCGGTCACTGCGGTTTTGAAGGCGGCGGAAATAGAAGCCTGTTTGAACTTCGACTCCGTTATCACGAAGAAATGGACGCGGTATTCGGCAGATTTTGCGTTCCGGAAGAACGTCCCTTTACTTCAGATCTGCCGCACCCCCGGCGGCGTGTCATTCTGCCGGAAACAGGTCTTTTTTTACGCAACTTGAATTCTGTCAACATGGCCGATGAGATACTCGACGCGTATAAAAATCTGATTCCCCGCATCTGTCTCGAAGGAGATGACGGTCAGTACGGATCTTCGGTGGAGCACGATGTCATGGCGCTCCAGGCAATCGCGCGGCGGATCCATTTCGGTTCGCTCTATGTCGCGGAAAGCAAATACCAATCCCATAAAACTGAATATCGAACCATGATCGAAGCCGGAGACCGGGCCGGATTGCTCGCTGCCCTGACCCGGACGGAGGTGGAGGAGAAAATTCTTAAACGGGTCGCGGATAAAGTGGAGCATATACAGGCCGAAATCAATCCGGCGGTGCGGCGCCGCATTCCATCTGAAGAAATCATGGCCTTTTATCGCAATTCCATCATTCCCCTCACCAAAGAGGGAGAAGTCCGCTACCTCCAGAACCGGCAAATCGCAGATACTTTCGACTGAGCGACGGTATGTCATCAACCTCATGGCCGGCTGCAAAATGAAAATGTGGTCTTTCGTATTGACAAAAGCCCTCGAAAACGCTAGAAAGGCCGTCTTTCGGGGCGTAGCGCAGCTTGGTAGCGCGCTTGCTTTGGGAGCAAGATGTCGAGTGTTCAAATCACTCCGCCCCGACCAATGAAAACAAGGAGTTAACCATTTTCGGTTGACTCCTTTTCTTTTTGTGGGCGCGACTTGTGGGCGCGGAATCTTGGTCAATAATTCGCTTGGATTTAAAGAAGCCAGAGGAAGGGAAAAGCGGCTGACCAGACATGCCGCGTCCCTGTCAAGCGATTAGTCGCTTCAGCGATAAACATCTTTGCGATGCCCAACTTTTATCACCCATACGGTAAGTTCCGTATCTTGAAGGGAATATATAATTCTGTACGTGCCTTGGCGAATACGATATTTCTCTTGGCCGGATATTTTCTCATGGCCTGGAGGCCGTGGTTCTTTTGCCAGTGCCTCTATGCGTGAAAGAATTTTCTTTAAATCTTTTTTGGGGATCGAGCGAAAGTCTGTATCAACGGATTCTTTAAAGAAGATTCTATATTCGCCCATCTTTTTTAAGCCTCTTGACCATCGCTTCATAGCTGATTAGCGGCTCTTTTGCTCTTTCCTCAAATGCCGCTATGTCTTCCGCATCTTCGGCGAGAGATTCCCTAATGGCATCATTGACGACCAACTTTGATAAAGAAATTAACGTAAAACTGTAAAGAGTGAAGATTTCAAAGGGAAAATGATTGCTTTTGTCGGAAAACTTTACAATTTTCAATAATGGCCTATGTTGCTGTAATGCTTATTGTTATTTTGTATTTACACTTGCCTGATGCTTCGTTAGTGTAAAAATATTTTACACAAGAGCTATCCAAGTCTATCCTGCGAGATAAAATGAGTAATTAATTCATATAGATACAACTTGGCTTTTTTTTTGCATAACAGCTTAAAATTTATATTAATTTTAAAATAATCTAACAAGGAGGAAGTGAATGAAAAGGTATTTGTCAATTATTTCGCTGGCGGCGGTTCTGGCATTTGCAACTCTTGCCAATGCTGACAATTTCGTTTCTAATGGTGGCGGTCTTATCTATGACCAAAATCAGAATATTACTTGGTATGATTTTGTAGAAACTTCCGGCATGAATTGGTATGAAGCTACTAACTGGGTTCAGAGCCTTACAATTGGGGGTGTTTCTGGCTGGCGACTACCTACAATATCACCTATGAATGAGATGAATAATCTTTACTATGAGCTTGGTAATTATTACGGACAAGCAACAGTAAATATTGCACCGTTCTCGAATCTTATAGAAGAAAGCTATTGGACTAGCACAGAGGTTGACGCAACACTTTCATATATTTACAATTTCAATCTCGCACAAGTTCATGCTGCTGATAAATTGTATTCAAGTCGAAATGTGATTGCTGTACATGATGGAAATATTAGTGCCGCAGTTCCCGAGCCCACCACGCTGCTGCTTCTTAGTATAGGTTTTTTAGGGTTGGCAGGAGCTAGGAGAAAATTTACAAATTAAAAATAAATGAATATTCCTGAATAACGCTGAATAACTTATAATTTACTAACGCTATTAAATAAAATTAAAAGGAGGCAGATTGTGAAGAAACTTGTAATTGTTATTACTTGTTGCTTAATATTATGCAGTAATAATGTATTGGCTGAAAGTTGGAGTCTTGGTGATCTGCAAAATGGTTGGTGGAATGAGATTATATTTCCTGGGAACGAAACAACACCTGGTAACCAATTTCGAGCAGGATCTTTGGAGGTTCCTAATCCATACACCTGGACGTACATGAGTCAGTGGGAAATCAACGGACTTATTTTGCAAAACAGTGGATCTGCATCACTTGCCGGCTATAATGATAGAAGTGTTTACGATTATGGCACATTAACACTGCATGAGGATTTAACACTTTGGGGTTCTGAGGTGGAAGTTGATGTCAATGCAGTAAGATATAGTATCCGGTATGGTGAACCCCTAAACTTTGTCACGGGTAGCGGTAGCGATATGGATTACTACATGGAGATATTTGGGAAAAAAGATGGATTGGATTATTTAATGACATTTACATTCGAGGGATCATTCGGCATGCCAAGCTTGTATTATCCCGATACGCGATCGTATGATCTCGGTCCCGCGGGAGATCATTGGGGTGCTGGATTTAAAAATATTACACTGAATATCACACCTTCATCTATTCCCGAACCCGCCACAATGCTGCTTCTCGGCCTGGGAATGGTGGGATTGGCAGGTGTAAAGAAAAAGTTTAAAAACTAAATTTTCCTGCAGAATTTTGGATATAGCAAGGCAGGGTCGTAACGGCTCTGCCTTTTTCTTTTTGCTATCAGGCAGAGAGGATTTGCTGCAATACCGAGTCCGTAACATCCTATATATTCTGTATATTCAATAACATCAGCATTTCTTGAATATCCGTTGCCGGTTGGCTGCAGACAAAGTTGGAACAGACGTAAGCCGTTGCTTTGCCGTCGCTGGATTTCATTTCCTTTGTGAAAGGAGCAATGCGGGTGATGGCGGCGTCAGGTTCGTCGGCGGGCCGGAAGACAACTACGGCATGGGGTAAAAAGCGGCATTGGAGTTCATCCAGCATTAGTTTTGTGTCTGCATTGCTGCGCTTGCCGACAACGACAATTTCAGAAGCGGGTATTTCCGCAAAGCCAAGACCGGTCATAAACTGGGTATGAGCTGTCGGATTTTGCCGCACCGCGGCCGCAAAAGCGCGGCTTAAGCGCCGCGCCGTATCTTCCAGTTGGGAATTGCCGGTAATTCGGGAAAGCCGCAGGAGATTAAGCAGCATAACAGAGTTGCCCGAGGGGACGGCGCCATCGTAGCTGTCTTTCTGGCGGACGATCAAATCGGTGCTGAAATCCGGGGTAAAATAAAAGCCTCCCGATTTTTCATCCCAGAAATGTGCGGTCAAATAATCGTTTAGTTCCAAGGCCTTAAGGAGCCAGCGTTCATTGAGAGTTGCTTCGTAAGTTTCGATCAATCCCCAGATTAAAAAAGAGTAATCGTCCAGATTGGCGTCGATGGCCGCTTCGCCATCGCGGTAGCGATGCAATAATCCTCCATCGGCCTTCTGCATGTTGGTTATTATGAAATCCAGGGCGCGCAATGCTGCTTCCAGATAGCTCTTTTCTTTCAAGAGGCGCGCTCCGATGGCCAGCGCTGCAATCATCAGTCCGTTCCAGTCGGTCAGTATTTTGTCATCTCTATGGGGCCGGATTCGTTTTTCGCGGGCAGCAAAAAGTTTATGCTGCGCCTCTCCCGCCCGGCGTCTTAATTCATCCTCAGCCATGCCCAATGATAAAGCGATTTCCGGCCATGAATTTTTTCTGTACAAAATATTACGACCGCTTTTAGAGCCGGTTAACGGTTCATAGAAGTTGCCTTCTTTTTCCACATTATAAATTTCAGCTAGCAGTTGCGCCTCTTCCCGGCTCAGTGTTTGTTTAATTTCTTCGGAAGTCCATAGATAAAATTTTCCTTCTTCGTTTTCGGAATCGGCATCTTCAGCGGAGTAAAATCCGCCCGCCGGCGACGTCATATCCCGCAGAACGTAGTTAAAAATTTCGGTGGCCTTTTCCCGGTAAGAAGGGAAACCAAGAGCGCCGTAAGCTTCCGCATAGGTCATGGAAAGCAGCGCCTGATCGTAGAGCATTTTCTCGAAATGAGGGACGAGCCATTTTTCATCGGTGCTGTAACGATGAAAACCAAAACCGAGGTGATCATAAATGCCGCCTCTGCCCATTAAATCCAGTGTTCTGGAAGCCGTCTCCAGCGCTTTTTTGTCGCCCGTCCAAAGACTGTAACGCAGCAGAAACATTATTTGATGAGGCATGGGAAATTTGGGCGCCGGGCCGAAGCCTCCATATGTTTTGTCAAATTCCGCCGCCAGCGACTGAAAGGCAACAGTCAAATCTTGTTTGTTGAGCCCGGCGGCGATTCTATCATCCGTCTTTCCGATCAGGGATACGACCTGATCAGCCGCCTTTAATACTTCTTCGCGTTTATTTTTCCAGATTTCTTGAATTCTGGGCAGAAGATCGAGCATTCCGATCATGTTCGAGCGGCTTTCCCGGGGGATATATGTGGCACCATAGACGGGTTGTCGCTGCGGCGTCATGAATATGGTTAACGGCCAGCCTCCTCTTCCCGTGAAAGCCTGGCAGGCCATCATGTAGATTTTATCAATATCAGGGCGCTCTTCGCGGTCAACCTTGATGCAGACAAAAAATTCATTTAGAAGATTTGCCACTTCTCCATCCTCAAAGGATTCGTGAGCCATGACATGGCACCAGTGGCAGGTGGAATAGCCGATGGAAAGAAACACCAGTTTGTCCTCCCGCTTTGCCTTTTCAAAAGCTTCCTTTGCCCAGGGATACCATTGGACAGGATTATAGGCGTGCTGAAGCAGGTAGGGGCTTTTTTCGTGAATTAGAAGATTGGGGACTTTCATATTGTTTTTCATAGGTTCTCCACCGGAAAATTATTGTCGGATAAAACCGTTGACCAGATATGACGCAATAAGTCCCAGCCCCGTCATCGTGTGAGCCTTGATTATCGACAGGTTGGCCGGAGCGATATGCAGCGGATTATGAAGGAACCGGCCGGCGACCAGGATGGAATGCAGCGCCCACGGTAAGCTGAGCAGTCCCAGCAGAACAAGGGGGCTGCTTACACTGGACAGCACCATAAAAATAAGCACCAGGTAAGCGGCGACCAGACCGACGACATAAAGCAGCAGCCCCGCCTGCCTTCCGAATCGAGCTACCAGGTTCCATTTCCGGGCGTCGCGGTCGTCGTCGTAATCGGGGATTTCATTAATAATGATCATCGACCACATGATCAATCCTAAAATCAGCGAAGCCAGAAGCGGTTCCATTGCAAATCCGCGAGCCTGAACATAGTAGGCTCCAAGAACAAGAACGGGGCCGAAGTTGACCAGCAAACCAAGTTCGCCGAAGCCCCGGTAGCCGAACTTTATCGGCGGAACGGTGTAAAATATGGAAGAAAGAAGACCGAACAGGCTAAAGAAAAAAACGGGCCAGCCGCATACCCAAAAAAGGTAGATGCCGGTGAGGGATGTTCCGGTAAAGCACAGGACAGATGCCTTCAGCATTGAATTTGGCGTGAGTAGGTTGTCCGTTAAGACACCGCTTCCTCCCGCATAAGGGTTCTTTTCCCTGTTTTTCCTGCGGTCAGCCGCATTTCGAAAATCGATAACGTCGTCCAGCATATTCAAGCCCATGCTGTTCAGCGCCACCCCGAGCATCACCAGCAGGAAATTTAAAACGTGAAAAGGGTATCCCTGCGACCAGGCAATCACGCTGCCGAGCAGTACCGGAAGTATCGCCGGAATTATGAAATGAAGCCGAAAGGCACGAATCCATACAACTATCGGGGAGCAGCTCATATCTTGCCCTCCTCACGCCGCAGTTTTAAAGATTAAAAGAAGAAGCTTCGTTGATGATACTGTTTAATCAAAATTAAAAGTGGAAAATATTGTCCGCCGGATCATATTCTCAAATTTATCAACGATTGCTGATACGCTTTAATGTCTTCTTGATTGAGTCCCTCAATATAATATCTCAGTAAAGCGTCTGTCCCAGAGGCGCGTATGAGAAACCAAAAGTCATCGAAGTCCAAAAGAGTTCCTTCCAACAGTTTACCTTCGCCAACAATGCGAATACTCTTTAGTTTGGGTAGCGGTCTGTCTGTATCGGCTATCCTTGAGTTGATATCGTCACATATTTCGTTTAAATGTTTTCCGGTAGATGCCTGTTCTGCAAGTTGCTTAAAATAAGCCATAGTTTTGTCTCGTAAATATTCTCCTGCAGATTTCGCTTCTTCTCGCTCAGATCCTGTAAGACTTTCGTTGTAAAGTGTAACATCGCGCCGATCGAAAAACCTGTTTCTAATGCTATATTTCTCAATCAAGTCACAGTAATAGTCTGCAAAAGATTGTTTTGAATTGTATAAATAGGCAGCCAGAGACAGTGTCATGAGAGCAAATTGCATCCCGTCTTTTTCACGTAATGCGATTAATTCCTCAGATCCGTTTTCGTTCACAAGAAACTCGGTTCCACCGAAGACCGCACCACCGGACTCTTCGCACATAATTAAAGCTCTGGGCTTCTTGCCGATGTAAATTTTTTCTCCAACAGCATTAATGAATGGCTCATTTGGATCTGTACGCCTTTCAAGCCATTCGGATAATGTACCCATGTATTTAAAACCTACACGAACATGGGCGACGGGGATATTATACTTTGCAACTAGTTCACTGAGTGAGCGAGAGCTGGAAATGGAAGGTGCAACGAACCAGTCATAGGCATTCAGTAATCCGGTTTCCTGCAAGACACTTACACGATAAGCAGTCAGCATGAAAAAGAGCTGATTAGGCTTAAAGTAGACTATAGATTTGTCTGAGCCGGAATAAGTATCAACCTCTAGTCCGAGCGATTGTGCTCTTCCGGCACTTGCAGCTGAAGTTGTTGTGATGATGTTGAACCTGTCGCCGTCGGGGTCCCAAATAAAAACTATATCTCGCTCGCCGTTAAGAAGTATTTCCTGCGCACCAATATTTTTATAGACGGCTTCCTTGCTTGGGTCGGGACCATAATGCTTTCCGTCTTTTTCTCCTAATTGATGGTATTGAGAATCCTCATTCCCAT
>DAOQVG010000068.1:0-7841 GCA_035341435.1 Smithellaceae bacterium | reverse complement strand
GTCATCGCCATGAGCGGAACAGCTTTACAGTGGCTGCAAAGCTGTTCCGCTCATGGCGATGACCGTGGCTATCCAGCCGGCTTTGGCGACATCCAGACCGGCAAGCGTCTTGTAAACCGGCCAGACGCTCAGCCCCATGAAATCGACCATGATATGCGCGATCACCACGGCGACAAACGTGCCGACCGTTCGACGCGCAGCCGCGGTCTCTGCTAATCCACCACTGAAATGCACCGCCGGTGCGGCGGCTGAAGCTCGATTCTCTTTGTTCTCTTCTATTTACTTACTCCAATTTCACGCCGTTTGAACATACGGACATCGACCACACAGGCGCCTTCATCGTAAATCAGCACCGGATTCAGGTCGATCTGGTCCAGCTCAGGGTTGTCGATCGCCAGTTGGGTAACTCCTTTTATGATTTCTACCAGCGCAGCCTGATCTTTGGGCTTTTGTCCCCGGACACCGGCAAGAAGAGGATATCCGGTTATGGTGCGAATCGTCTGCAGAATTTCTTCATCAGATGCAGGCAACAGACAGAATTGCACATCCCGGTAGATTTCAGTAAAAATTCCTCCGAGGCCGAACATGAGTACCGGCCCGTACTGGGGATCTCGAAATACCCCGACAATAACTTCCAGGCCGCCGCTTTTCGCCATAGGTGATACGGTTACTCCCTCGAGACGGGCGCCGGCTGCTCCGGCTGCCGCAGCGGCCATAATTTCACTATAGGTATGGCGAATTTCTTCATCGCCGGAAAGATTGAGACGTACGCCTCCGACATCGCTTTTGTGCGCAATGTCGGGAGAGGCAATTTTCAGGACAACCGGCGCTTCCAGTTTGCGGGCCAGAGCTGCGGCTTCATCCGGCGAGGCGGCGTGCATTACAGCCACGGCGGGAATAGCCGCTTTTTTCAGCAGCGCGGCAGAGTCCCCGGCGGTCAGTAATTGCAGTCCCGTCGGTGCAGCGGGAGCGGGAGAAGAAAGCCGGGTGGGGCTGTCGAACCGGAAGAATTGATGCAGCGCCTTGATGCCGCGTTCGGGAGAGGGAAAGACAGGAACGCCTTTCTCCTGAATAAGAATTCTTTCTTCCCGCTCCACATCCGCGCCGCCTAAATAAATCACCAGTTCCGGGGCGCCCGGTGTGACGATTTGAGCAGCGCCGGCAACGGGATCGCCGAAGATAACAACCATGACATCGTACTCGTTTTTGGCCGTCGCCATAACTTGGGAATAGAGCGCAGGCTCGCTCATGACGTCGCCGGTCAGATCGATGGGATTATTAACGGAGCAGTGGGGCGGCAGAATCGCCCGCAATTGTTCCCGGAGCGCGGCAGACGGAGGAGGAGTCTCCAGCCCCAGTTTTTCCGCCTGGTCAATGGCGAGGATGGCGGCGCCTCCGGAACTCGTTATGTTGAGCAGCTTCTTTCCGCGCGGTTTGGTCATATAGGCCAGCGCCTTGGCGGAATCGTACAGTTCTTCGATCGTATCCGCCCGGTGGACATGGTATTTCTGGAAGATGGCGTCGTAAACGGCGTCAACCCCGGCCATTGATTTCGTATGTGATTCGGCGGCAAGACGGCCCCGGACGGTGCGTCCGGCCTTGAGAATTACAACCGGCTTTGCGGCTGCGGCCAGAGCTTTCTGGAAAGCTGCCGGACGCCTGACCCCCTCGACGTAAAGAGCGATTACCCTGGTGCCGGGATCATTATTAAAATACTCTATGCAATCGGCTTCATCGACATCGGCGCGGTTGCCCAGGCTCACGAAAACGCTCACACCCAGATGATCTTCACTGGCCCAGTCCATGAGGGCCGCTCCCACGGTTCCGCTTTGCGAAATGAAGGCCATTCCCCCTTTTCTGGTCAGCAATGGCCATGAAGCGCACATATGATGATGCGGATTGTTCACCCCCTGGCAGTTGGGGCCGACTACCCGGATGCCATAACGACGGGCGATGGAGGCCAGCTCTTCCTGAAGCTTTGCTCCTTCTTCGTCCGCTTCCGCAAATCCCCCGGTAATAACAACGGCGGATTTGACTCCGGCGAGGCCGCACTGCTCTATAGTCTGTGGCACCGCGCGGGCCGGAATGATTATTACCGCCAGATCCGGCGCGGGAGAAATATCGCTGATCTGTTTATAAACCGGAAGGCCGAGAATCGAGTCGGCTTTCGTGTTCACGGGATATATCTTACCGTTGAAGCCGCCGTTGATAAGATTGTATAAAACATCGTATCCTATCTTTCCGGCGACCGGTGAGGCGCCGATGACGGCAATGCTGTTCGGTTTAAATACGGCGTCGAGTTGGTTCATCAATTCCATGATCGCTCCTTTTGTGTCGGGTTTTAAGGAATAGATTAAAACAGTAATCGATTACTTAATTTCTAAAAATCCTGCATAACCGCCGGGCAATACTGCGCCAATTCTTCCAGAAACTGGTCGCGGCTGCGGTAATGGATAACCTTCCATCCCTTCTGTTCGGCCCGTGCGCAGTTTCCCGGATTATCATCGATGAAGAGCACGCTGGAAGCCGCAGTGTTTACTCTTTGCAGGACATCGTCAAAGTGGCTCGGTTCTCTTTTGCCTTTTCCCATGTAATAGCTGTTGAAAATATAGTCGAACCGGTGGAAGAAGTCATCACGGGTGTTTATTTCTTCCAGCCAGTTGGTCTGATCGCTCAGGATGCCGACGCGAGCGCCGCAATCCCTGATTCTTCCAACCAGGTCGATCATCCAGATGCGCAGGGTGAAGCGGGACAGTATTTCCTTCCGGAAAGACTGGTCGTCTCCCCGGATGCCGGTTGTTTTCCTCAACAGCTCCCAGTAGACGCTTTCCGGCGCCCGGCCGGTGAGGTAGCCGCTGCTGTGGATGGCATCTTCGGCGGTTTTGTAAAAAATATCTTCGTCGATTCCGTTTAACCTGGCGATCTGCTTCAATCCGTCTCTGAATCCTTCTTCCGCCAGAACCCCTCCGTAATCAAACAACACTGTACTGACGCGACAATCCTCAGTCGAACATCCCATTTCCTTCCCGCCTTTTGCAAATAATAATCCGGTGTATGGTCAATAAAAATGAAAAAACAAGATAAATTCTTATTACAATAATTTGAATTAAATTAATAGAAAAAGCCGAAAAGAAAGAATTAAGAAAAAGGCAAAACTAATATACTTTACCTTTGTTGTTTAAATTATCAAGAAAATCTTATTTACGGAATTTCCACCTTATACCCACAAGCCCGAAAAAGCCTGAACCAAGAAGAAATAGGGCGGAAGGGACCGGTATATTAGAGACTGCAGATGTATGTATATCATAATCAACATGGTACAATCCAGGCGTCGTTGCTTCCAACGATATTTCCAATGCGGGTTCCGCAACACCTTGCTCCCATGACCACGATCCATTATATTGTCCCAGTGTAATTTCTCCGTTGACGTTCGAGACTTTTTCAATTCGCAATACTGTATTACCGGGACCCCAGAGTCGGACAAGCAGACTGGCCCATGTATCATCTCTGGAAGCCTTGGAGTTACTTTCAGCGTATAAGCTATATGGAACGGATATCGAGAGTGTTGCCGGGTTCAGAAGACTGAACCAGATATTGTAGGCGCTTGTCCAGCCGTAGGCGGATGCGTATGTGGGGTGTGACGATATGGTTGATACGGATGCCTCTGCTGTGGTAATTGTCTTGATGCCGTTGGAGTATGTTGTGCTTGTCCGGTTTGGCATAGTTGCGGTATAGGAAACATTGGCAATGGCGTATGCATTGGAGACTGCGGCACTGGTTCCGCCCCCGTTGTTCAAGATCGTGCCAGTCCAATGGTCTTCAATACTGCCGGGGTTAGATGCGGTAGCGTAGGCATGCACTTGTGTGTAAGTAGTGGATGTAACGTCAAGCGCGCCTGATGTATTAGTTAGAGCGATCTTTACTTCTCCGACGTTGGCCGTCGCTATGCTGGTCAGCTGATAAGCATAGGTGCTGGAGTATAAAAAGAGAAACCCGATTAAAAGGGCTAATGCAAATAAATTTAATTTCGGTCTGCCCATATTATCTCCCTTTGCTTAAAAATAATCCGATTCAGAACACAATGATAAATTTACTACAGCAATTCCTTCAAAAAGACAATATCCTAAAAGGAGAAAAAGGGGTGTACTTCAAATTATCAATTGATATGTGAAGGAAGCTGAATTGATATTTTTAAGTACGTCCCCTATTGGCCTATTGGCCCCTTTTTAAGTACGCCCCCTAGTGTCCCGCTTTATGCGGTGGAACCGCGGAAGAAACAATTCATTACCGGAAAGCACCTCTTCGCTTGACAATGATTTTCTTAATAGGTGCCATTTTGACTGGCCGGTATTCGAAGCTGCCAATTGACTGTTATTGACCGACGGAATGCGGGATCTTTTCCATCGGCAAAGCAACTAACTTAAAAAATACTAATGTTTTACGCCTGATATGCATCGATTGTCAGGTGATGGGCTGGGTACGGAATGTTTCAGCCAGCATCGAGCTGAGGGTCCCTGGTGACCAGGCTTGACGTAGGTATAGGCTCTGCACCGCTGCTCCTTGGCGCATGCCTCCTGACATAGCATGGGATCGGGCGATGGTAAATTGAAACTGTGGTAGTCGAGTCCCCTGCGGTCGGTGTTTTGTTCCATAGGGCCGAATCTGCCGGATGCAGCTGCCTTGGGTGCTGATGTGCGGGGAGCGATTGTTTTTTTAATTCGCGGCCATGCGGGGGGCTGTACGCCTCTCTTGCAGGCCGCAGTGCCTTTTTCCATCAGTGCCTGACAATCGGTGCGGCAAGAAACGATGCCGAAAGTGTTGATGGTGCGCGCGATGAGGCTGCTGTTACAGTCTTGAAGGCAGGCAAGAAAAGAGTTGAGTTGTCCTCTGGCACAACTGAGATAGCCCGGCTTTCCACAAAAGTCATCCAGCAGAGCGTCAATGATGTAAGCGTCAAGGCAACCTGCCACGTCTTGCCTGCATCCGGGGTATACCGGCGTGCATATTTTGCTTATATGGGCATCCGTCTGAGTTTTGCAGCGCTTGAAGTATTCGTCGCGTACTCTGCTGCAATCCGTGCGTGTCGCTGTCAAACTTTCACATTTGGTGATTAATCCCGGTAAATTCGAATGGGCTGACATTGTAAAGAGGGCTTTTTGTCTGATATTTCCAATATCTTTTGCCCTTTTTATATTATCATTCACACCCTCCCCGAATTCCTCGTTAATTTCAATGGCTCTGGATAACCTCCTTACGATTGCCCGTGCATTTCTGGCTTCAGCCTCAATTTTCTTCATCTGATCCCAGATGTGCTCGACATCATACTCCCTGCGGCTTGGGATCCTGAGTTTACTGACATCAATCCCTAAGTCATAGACGACCCTGTTGGACCATGGGAACCAGGCATCATCGCGGCCTGCTACATCACAGAAGTTCTTGAGGCTGCCGATTTCATTTCCCAGGGTTTCGATGATCCTCTCGGACCACCCGTATGCGCGGATCTTCGAGGTCCAATAACCGCAGCGAGATTCAAGTTGTTCCCTTTGTTCCTTTATCGCGTCCATCTCGTTGTGATAGTTAGCCGCGCTCTCTATTATGGCAATAGCTTTGTCGCTTTCTGACAGAACTCTTTTGGTCTCAGAGGAAAGATTGGAAAGAATATCTCTGCATTGTTCAACAGATCTTATCTTTGATTGAATCTTTTCGTAATTATTGTTTATGTGCTTCAAGTATCGCTCTGCTTCTTTATACTGATTTAGAGCTTTTTCAGCGTCAGCCTTTGATTGGCATGAGGCTGTAAATCTTTTTGCGTTTCTTAGTGCGTCCTCCATTTGGATACGTGCAGGATCGATGACGTTCATTGCTTCGCTCAACATTTTTTCATCTGCAGCGCACTGGGAAAGCTGCCTCTCAACAGTCGAAAATCGCATTTCTGCATTTTTTGCTGCTTGCATCGCATTTGAAGCATGGAGTCTGGCCAGACGTTCTTTTTCTTGCATGGAACTCCGAAGGTCCATTGCTTTTTTTGAATATTTCGATAAAGCCTCGTCAATCTCTTTCTTTAACCCGTCGACTTCACCGGATATTTCCTTTTCTTTTTGAAAAATCCATTCCTGGACCCTCTCGTCCCTTTGTTTCCGAAACTCCTCAGGAGTCAGCAGATGCCTTGCTTTCCTATAGGGGTAATCATAGGCAACAGCTGACAAAATTCGCCCATAAAGTTCATGATACACAAATCCGTCAGGCATGGCCTCTGCGTAAAACTCTGCGTTGCTGCGATCCGAATTAATTGGTGGAAATTTCCAATAGAGTGAGTTTTTTGTAAGTTCTTCGGCCTCGTCTATGCAATACTTATCTGCCAGGGCCAGAAGCAAATACTTTTCCTTATTGTCCACCAGTTTGCCCTGTTCTTCGGCTATCCAGTAACCCATATCATGAGCCATAGCTATCATATCTAATGAATTAATGGGAGGTTTATCGCCAGGCTTATCGTCAGCATTTGACCCTCCCCACCATCCCGGGCCATACCAGTTTCCATATTTCGGCGAGGCAATTGTACTAAGAGGTTTCTTTCTCACAAGGCAATATTCAGCGATAAGCATGGAAGTCTTAAGCGCCTGCTTAACGCCATTATAAACAAATTCTTCATGCCTCCATTTTTCAATTTCGATATCCGTTATCGTATCCGTATATTCAGCGCTGAAAGCATTGGGGAAACTTAAAAAAGAAAAGAACAAAGCAAGAAAGAAATATAACCTGGCTCGATGCCAAAAAGATAATTTATGACTGACCATGCCACCACCACCCCATTGATTTGAAGAATGCCGTTGCAGATATCAAATTCCGTTACGAACAATGTGCCGAAGAATAAATTTGTTTTTTCTATATAATTGATATTTGCCCCGTTTCGCGTAATTGCCAAGCTACTGATATCATAAATTTGCGTTGCCAGAAAAGCAATATTAACAATAGTATTTACAACACCGGATGATTTGTCTCTATTTGTTCATTGCTTTTATCTCACGCCGCCGCCAAGCCGGGATGTTCTTGACATCCTCAAGCGCATTTTTTATATAAACTGAGAATAAGATAAACTTATAAGGAATAGGATTATGAAAGATATCGATGTATTGGTTATCGGCCGCAGCTGCCTGGATATCATCTCCGTAGTTGAACAGTTTCCTCAGGAAGACACCAAGACCCCTCTTTTAAACCGTATGGTGGAGGGTGGCGGTCAGGGTGGAAATGCCTCCTGCTGCATCGCCCGGCTGGGAGGAGCGGTTGCCTATTATGGCTGCGTGGGAGCCGACAACGAAGGCTTATTTTGCCTGGAGCGTCTGAAGGACTTCGACGTCGGGATGGAATATGTGGATGTTATTGAAGACGGCAAGACGCCGATTGCGTATTTGTTCATAACCCGGAAGAGCGGCAAGCGGACAATTATTTATGAGCAAAGTACACTTCCACCGCTGAGCGCGGATAAGCTGACCAGGATCCTTATCAATCCGGTCAGGGTTGCCCTGCTGGATCCCGAGGTGACTTACCTGGCGGAAGATATCAGGGTTTTGGCCGGGGATGACGTCAGGATCGTATACGATTGTGAAAGATGGCGGGAGGATATCGCTCCGATGATGGCGACAGCCGATTATTTTATTCCCAGCGCTGATTTTTTGCAGGCGGAAGAATTGAATCTTACGGGGCTTTCCTTTGAACAGCAAATGTTTCGTCTGGCGGAGATGGTCGCCGGTTCCCTCGTGGTGTCGCGGTGATAAAAAGGCGCGTATTATGTCAGCTGGGACCGACTGATCAACACCCCTCCACCGGAAACAGAGGTCAAGGAG
>DAOQVG010000067.1:0-7897 GCA_035341435.1 Smithellaceae bacterium | reverse complement strand
CCGCTCTCGCCATCGTGAGCTGCACCAAAAAAGAGGAAGCGGCCCAGTCGCCCGCTGTTGGCGACGTTATCAAGATCGGCCACTTTGCCGCTCTCACGGGGGAAACTGCCACCTTCGGTCAGTCCACCAAAAAAGGCGTGGATCTGGATAAATTCATGGAAGTGTCCGGCGATCTTCTGGAGCAGGTAGATTACAAAGAAATGCAGCCGATTACGCCCATGGTCGCCGTAGTGGCACAGATGCGGAAAAATAATATTCTGCTGGTGGTTTCTTCCAATAATTCTCAGACCATTCACACGGCGCTGGAGCAGTTCAAATTCAAGGATTATTTTGAGAAGGTGCTGGGATCGGATTTTCTGCTCTCCAAAAAAGAGAAGATGCTTTATGCTAAAGAAAAATATCAGGTTGAGCCGAAAGATATTTATTATATTGGTGATACAACCGGCGATATTCGGGAGGGGCGCGCTGCCGGAGTAAAAACTGTCGGTGTTACCTGGGGCTGGCACAGCAAGGCAAAAATGGCCGCCGCCAAACCGGATTATCTCGTTCATACACCGGAAGACTTGTTGCAGTTAAGTTAACGGAATTACAAGGCCCTTGGTTACTATGATAAAGATTTGCAGCAGACTAAAGCTTCTTCTTGCTCTTTTCTTTTTTCCGCTGCGTTCCTGTCTGGCGCGGGTGGGAATTTCCTATGATCTTCCTTCCATTACCAACGCTTATTATATAGAGAAGTTCAAGAGTATTCCGGCCGCCCAGAAGGCGGTTATTCTTCCCCATTGCCTGATCAGCAACAAATGTCCGGCCCGCTTTTCCAAAGAAGACGGCATTCTCTGCGTAAAATGCAAAAAATGCGGCTGTGGAGAGATCAACGCCCTCGCCGGGGAGCAGGGATGGCAATTTTACATCACGCCCAGCATAGGATTCACCAAGCGGCTGGTGCAGCGAAAAACGATCAGGGCAGCGATCGGGGCGGCCTGCAATCTGGAAATAGAAAGGGGTATCCGGTCAACGCCGATAAACTCCAAGGGGGTTTGTCTGCAGAAAAACAAAGTGCTGCCGCAGATAATTCTCACGGCCCGCCAGGATTGCCTGAATAACGAAATTGACTGGGAACGCCTGAAAGAGATTATTCGTGGTGAAAAGGCGGCTGTTGAATCTTGACAGTCTCTTGATAATCAGGCTGCGACTATAAGCCCGGCAGCGGTAATCTTGAATTTACATAAAAATTACACCGTTCATTTTCTTGGTGTTTTTGTTGTACTCAGCAATGACACGCTTTGTATAAGTCGTGTGGGGAGTCCTGGACGCGGCCAGAAGCCTCTTCGCCTTGTTGTGGCCGACATTATAGGCAAAAAGCACCTCGGGGATGTCATCAAACAGATTCATGAGCATGGAGACGTAAAAGGTACCCAAGCGGATATTCTTCCTGACATCGTAAAGATCCCCCAGCCCTCTGTAATGGATTCCTGCTTCTTTGGCCATATCGACAGCCAGGATGGGTCGCACCTGCATGAACCCCCTGGCGCCATCAGGGGAGAGACCGTATTGACGAAAGTTGCTTTCCACTTTCATGATAGCCAGGATAAGACGGTAGTCCACTCCATGGCGCAGGGACTCCTCGAATATGGTTTGAGCGGCAAGCTTGAGTTTTTTCTGGCTCATCTTGACACCCTCTTCCTGGATGTGTTGAATGATCTGTTCGATCGTCATCGCGACGCCTGTTTCCTCGTTATCCCGTTCAGCAAGGTTGGACGTCGACACTACAGTAAGCTGCAAAGACACTAAAACCAGGACAATCACCAGTATCCCGGCGGAACTTCTAGAACGTTGCATAGATTTAAACCTTCCTTTTTTTTCATCTGCTGACCTATCTCTTTTCAAGTCTCTGAATAGAGAACCGTTCTATTTAGCTATCGATACTTACATTTATGATTAAAAAAAACCATATAACGAAAAACATAATTATCTATATCCTTGAATATATAGATATGGGGGTGGTTTGGGCAGCCTTTTTCAGCCGCGGACGAGCATTTTTTTTGAACTTCAGTAATTTGCCGGGCGGCAAAGTGTGCTAAACTGCATATGTTTCTGAAACCTTTGGATGCAGTGCGGGGAGGGGCGTTCGTTAAGAGTTGTTTCCCGGGGCATAATGTAGTATCCAGGGAAAAGTGAAAAATCAGGAGTGATATAAATGTCTTATCAATATGATCTGGTTGTTGTCGGCGGAGGACCGGGCGGATTGGAAGCGGCGCAGCAGACGGCGGCAGCCGGAAAGCGCGTACTGATTGTGGAAAAAACCGGTTGGGGAGGCACATGCACGCACAGAGGCTGCATCCCCACGAAAGCCCTGCTTACCTGCAGCAAATATTATGCGGATTTGAAAAAACTCAAAAGGTTGGGAATCGCTATCCCTTCCGCCGCCGTTGATTTCACCGCCATGAAAAAACATCAGCAGCAAATGGTAAGGGTGGCGGCGCTCGGGGCCCGGAAGTCGCTGGCCGACGCCGGGGTGTTAACACAAAGCGGAACAGGCGAAATTCTCTCTCCGCAGGAAATAAAATTTACAGACCAGGCGGGCGGCGCTCAAATAATTTCCACCGGCAGTATCGTTATCGCGAGGGGCTCAAAGCCGCAGCTTTTGCCCGGCGTGGAATTATCGGAACGTGTTGTCACATCCGACGGCATTTTCAACCTTCCCGCCCTGCCCGAAAGCCTCGCCATCGTCGGCGGCAGTTTTATCGGAGTCGAATTGGCAACTTTTTTTGCGGAACTGGGTGTAAAAGTAACATTAATAGAATTAATGGATAATATTTTGCCGCTGGAAGACGAAGAGGCGGCAGTTTTTTTGCGGCAGGAACTAAACCGCGCGGGCGTTGCAGTACACAACTCGGCCCGGCTTACCTGCCTGAAAGAGACAGACAGCGGCGTTGCAGTCCAGGTGCAGAGCAATTCCGGAAGGATGGAATGGAATACGGATTATGCGTTGCTTTGTACGGGCCGCATGCCGGTTTTGAACGAAGCCGAATTAATCAATACCGGTATCGCCTATGACCAAACGGGGATAAAAGTTGATAAAAACATGATGACCAATGTTCCGGGCATTTATGCTGTCGGCGATGTCACGGGCGGCATGATGCTCGCCCACCGGGCAGCCCGGCAGGGAAGAGTTGCAGCGGCGTGCATTTGCGGCAATGATCCGCCCCCGTATAATGAAAACTTTATTCCCTCCGTCGTTTACAGCCATCCTCCGCTGGCGCGCGTGGGAATGACCGCAGCACAGGCCGCAGCCCGGGGCCTCAACATCGAAATTGTTAAATCGAGCTACGGAGCCAATGTGATCGCCCGCTCCGAACTGGCGGGGCAGGGGTTTGTCAAGGCTCTCTTTTGTGATGATAAACTTGCCGGCGTCACAATTGTCGGCAGTCATGCCTCCGAATTGATTGCTTCCATGAGCCTGGCTCTGGCCAACGGCCTCAGCCGTAAACAGTTGCAGACGTGGGTGATTCCCCATCCGACATTGAGCGAAATATTTTCGCCCCTGTTTCAATGAAAGGGAAGAAGACGGCCATTGCAATTGCTCTTTCCGGAAGGGTCGCCCTGGCTACGGGAACGATAACGAATATTGCGCGGCGTTTTCCCCGGCAATGTAGCCGGTCGAAAAGGCGGCCTGCAAATTGTAGCCGCCGGTATCGGCATCAAGATCCATGACCTCGCCGCAGAAGTAAAGTCCCGGAATTAACTTCGAAGCCATTGTCCGCGGATCAATTTCACTAAGCGATACGCCGCCGGCGGTAACTATGGCGCGCGCCAAAGGCAGGGCGGATTTTATATTAAACCGCAGCGCCTTCAAGTGCTCGATAATTGCTTCTCTTTCCCCGGCATTAATCTGGTGTGCCTGTTTATTCGAATTCAGCGCAGCAAGAGCGAGAAAAGGTTCGATCATTTTAGCGGGCAGATATGCTTTCATAATCTCGCTTATTTTTCTTTTGCCGGAGCCGTCAAAATCTTTTTGCAGCCGGACCCGGAGCTGTTCGCGGCTGAGCGCCGGTTTTAAATCAATTAAGATTGAAACCGGACCGTCGGCCAGCGCTTCCACAACGGCCAGGCTCATCAGCAAAATAACAGGACCGGCCAGACCAAAATGAGTGAGGAGCACTTCACCAAAACGGCTTTCGATGACCGGGGCGCGCGGCGTTTTCTTTTCCCCGCGGCCGTAGTTGACCTGCGGCGTCAATTTGGCGTCAATTTCCTGCGCCCTGCCCCGGAACACCGTCGCCCGGACATTGCGCAGACTCAATCCCTCCATGGATTTGGCCAGATCAATTTCCTCCACGATCAGGGGCACCAGCGCCGGTTTAAGCTCAACTATGTTGTGGCCTAACCGGGAGCTTATTTTGTAGCCGTCACCCGTTGAGCCCGTCTGCGGCCATGAAGCTCCCCCGGTGGCTAGAACAACGGCCTTCGCCGCATAAATATCCCCGGAAGTCGAGACTTCAAACAAGCCTGCCTTCTTTTTTTGAATGGCGGTCACTGTGATGTTCAATTTTATTTCCACATGGCTATCGGCGAGATAACGTTCCAGCGCCCGCACAACCTCCCGGGCGTCATCAGATACGGGAAAAATGCGCCCCCCCCTTTCGAGCTTGGTGGCGACGCCGTAACTTTCTAAAAATTTCAACAATTCAGGACGAAAGAAATGATGAAAAGCAGAGTAGAGAAAACGGCCGTTTTTGCCATACATGGCAATGAAATCCTTGAGATCGGCGGCATTGGTTAAATTGCAGCGGGTTTTGCCGCTGACCTGAATTTTCCTGCCGCAGCCGTCTGTTTTTTCCAGAAGCAGCACTTTCGCCCCGCACAGCCCGGACCGGCCGGCAGCCATCAAACCGGCGGCACCGCCGCCAATGACAATTACATCGTAGACCATCTTTTAATCCAATCGCCTCCGCATTTTCCATTACCGGAAGTTGGTTTGGCCTAACTCCATTTCTAAATCAATGATGATATCGCGGCGGCTAGGCGGAGGCGACGAGGCGTATTAAACATACGTTGAGGAAGCCGACAACGACGCCAACAAAGATAGCGCTTGATTTAGAATTGGAATAACACGAAAAGGCGGAAGCGGTCAATCCGTCAAATACCCCGGGGTGAACGGAACGCCGGTAAAGACAGCTTCCGCAAGAGAAGTAAAATGTTGCTGATTGACCGATATGCAAAACATCATGATTTAGAGAGGAAAATTTCCCACCACCTGGGGAATTTTTCCTCTCATGATGCTGAAGAAATAAAGTGGAAAAAGAAGCTAAAATATTTTTGTAAACAAAATCAACAATTTAAAATATATTATAATTATTATCAAAATGGCACATAGATTGCTCATGGGGTTTGCTAAAATGACAACGGAAGGTGCTGATATGAAAAAAGCTTTGGCGTATTTAATCTGTACAGCTTTTTTACTATCAGCCATCGCTTTTGCCGCCGACAGACCTGCTTCTACGACGGTTGCAGGCGAGCATGGGAAGATCGGCAATCTCAAAAGCGCCAAAATGAATGCCCGGGGAAAAGTTGTCGAGGTGACGGAGAAGACAATTAAGATTGAGCGCAAGGTTAAAAATGAAGCGGAAATCATGGAATTTATTCTCGACACCCCCGTGGAGAAGGTCGTTGTCGGCGACGCCGTGAAAATAGCCTATGTTGAAAAAGACGGCGGTTTACTGGCTTCCCGGGTAGTTAAAATAATTCCGAAAAAATCAGGAAAAAAATAAACTGCCGACGGCAACTGACAGCAGGAAGAAATAAATTTAGTTTGGAATCCCTTATTTTAATAAGGGTAGGATAGAAATAAAAACAAATTTAAGGAGGATTTAAGATGAAGCGTTTGGTATTGTTAGTTGTAGCATTGGTATTTGCAATGGGCACCACCGTTATGGCCGCTGAGCCGGCTGCCGCACCCGCCAAAGAAGAGGCCGCAAAGGTAGAAAAGGTCGAAAAGAAAGCTCCGGCAAAGAAAGCAAAGAAAGCAAAGAAAGCAAAGAAAGCCGAAAAGAAAGCTGAAGAGAAAGCCGCTCCGGCTGAAGCAGCTCCGGCAGCCCCGGCAGCCAAATAAGTTATAACGAACTTGTTTGCAGTTAAAAAGGACAGGCAAAAACCTGTCCTTTTTTTTGCCTGCGGGCGGGTTGCTGAAAATGTCTTGTCAATCACCCTGCTGGTCAATTTCCCGCCTTTCTGCTATATCTCCTCGAACTTATGTTACAAAAAATTGCCGATAAAATTGTCTCGTATAACGAAAACGTCACCGTCAGGGCGCGTTTAATCATTTTGACCATTGTTGGCCTGGCTTTAACAATGGCGATCTGGGGTTTTATCCATCTGACGGTGCTGGAGAGAATTCTCGTAGAACAGCAGGGAAAAAGACTGGAAGGTGTTGCCGAAACAGTCGGCACCTTTTATCAGAACTTTCCCACCCGCAGAGGACTCGCGGCCCTCGATACGGCCATGAAAGATCATGTCCAGTCAGACGTACGTCTGGCCCGCATAGATATTTTCGATACACGTCATGGAAATGTTGATTATGTTGCCGGCGCCAGCCGTGTCCAGTACGAATGGCCGGATAGTGTCATCGCCAGCGTCTCGGAAAAGAATGCTCGCCGCTACGTTAAAATAACAACAGAGAGCGGCCCGGCCCTGGGGCTTGTATATCCGGTATCGGGAGCAACAAAAGATTCGCACATCGTTGTCGGCGTTATCGGCTTTTCCCGCGCCAATGCCGAGATTATGGCCAGCGCGAACCGCTTGCTGCTTTTGAGCAGCGCCGGTTTACTGTTGGTTATTTTGCTGGTGCTGGGCATAAGCTTCGGCTGGCTCATCGGCAGACCGCTGAAACTCATTATCGATACAATTGATGAATCCCAGAAGGGACAGTATATCAAGCGGATTCCCATCGCAAGGCGTGATGAATGGGGGCAATTGGCGGAACACTTCAACATAATGGGCGCCGAAATCCAGCAGGTAATGGCTAAAAACTTTGATCTGACAAGACATCTGGAAGACCGCGTTAAAGAGGAAACACATAAGGTGGTCGAGCTGCAGAAGCAGGTTGACGATTTAAAACAGTTAACGGCCCTGGGGCATTTAACGGCCAATATTGCCCACGATTTGGGCACGCCTCTGCATTCCATCGGCGGTCTCGTTCAGCTTCTGCTGGAACGGGAAGGCTGGCCGCCGGATGTGCACCACAAGCTGCAACTGATTGTCCAGCAAACTCAGCGGCTGAACAATGTCATTCAGAATGTCCGCCGGGCTACAAGATTGCCGGAACCGCGCTTTGAAATTCTGACTCTGGAAAAAGTTCTAAGCGAAACACTGCCGCTGGTTGAACCCCTGATGCAGAAGTCCCAGGTGACCATGAGCGTGGATATCGACGGCAGCATACCGCCTTTGTATATGGATCGCTACCGCATCCAGACGGCGTTGTTCAATATTATTCAAAACGCTCTGGAAGCAATGCCGGCCGGAGGGGAAATAGCAATTACGGCCCAGGCAATGCCGTCGGAAAAGATGGTCGCAATCACTGTCCGGGACACAGGCAGAGGTATGTCTCCCGAAATGATCGACAAAGCCTGTGAGCCTTTTTACAGCTCCCACAAGGATGAGGGCATGCGCGGACTGGGGCTGGCCATCGTCCGGGATATTATTAAGGCGCATGGCGGTAAAATGGAAATTCAAAGCGCCGAGGCAGGCGGCACATCCATCATTCTTTATTTGCCGGTCTCGGACGACGGAAAACATCCGGTATAAACAAGACGCGAGGTGCTGTTCTTCAAACATCTCCAGACATGATAATTCCGTTTCTAAATCAATGATGATATCGCGGCGGCTAGGAGGAGGCGACGAG
>DAOQVG010000066.1:0-7934 GCA_035341435.1 Smithellaceae bacterium | reverse complement strand
AGTTCCAGTAATTTTTCTTTTGTCAGAAAATAAAGGTCGGCCGGATCGCCAACAAGCCGGGCGTCAAAAAGCTGGGCGGATATTTTTTCTCCGAGACCTTCGATATCCAGTCCGCCGCGGGAGGCAAAATGCCGAATATGCTCTTTGAGCTGCGCCGGACAGGAAAGATTGATGCAACGGTATGCCGCTTCACCCTCCGGACGTATGACCTCGGAGTTGCATTCGGGACATTTTGTCGGCATCCTGAATTTTTTCTCGCTGCCGGTTCTTTTGGACGTCACAACTTTAACGACTTCGGGGATGACGTCTCCGGCCCGCTGGATAATGACAGTGTCGCCGATGCGGATGTCTTTTTTTAGAATTTCGTCTTCATTGTGCAGCGTCGCCCGACTGACGGTAACTCCGCCGACGTTGACCGGTTCCATCAAGGCGACGGGCGTTATCGTGCCGGTGCGGCCGACGTTGACGATAATATTATTAATCGTTGTTGTTACCTGCATGGGCGGGAATTTGCAGGCAAGCGCCCAGCGGGGATTGCGGGAGACCGTGCCGAGTTTTGCCTGCAGATTAAGATTGTTGACCTTTAAAACAACGCCGTCGATTTCGTAGGGCAGGGTGTCTCGTTGTTGGCCCACGCTCTCGAAATATTGGATGCATTCCCGGATGTCCCTCGCCTGCCGGATCAGCGGATTAACCGGAAATCCCCAGAATTGCAGAGTTTGCAGCACTTCCCAGTGGTCTTTAAACTCGACGCCTTCCACGCGACCCACGGCATAGAAGAAGATGTTGAGAGGGCGGCGCGCGGTAATTCTGGGGTCAAGCTGGCGCAGGGAGCCGGCGGCGGCATTACGTGGATTGGCGAAAGGTTCGCCGCCTTCGTCCAGCCGGCGGCGGTTGAATTTTCGCAGGGACTCGATCTCCATATACACTTCGCCGCGGATTTCCGCAAAAGCGGGTATCGGTTGAAAAACGGATTTTTTAATTTGCAAAGGTACGTCGGCGATGGTCTTTAAGTTTTGTGTTACGTCTTCACCGGTGATGCCGTCGCCGCGGGTAGCACCGCGGATGAAACGGCCATTATCGTAAAGAAGATTGACGGCCAGACCGTCCAGTTTAGGTTCGGCCACATAGGAGATATCTTCCACGGCGGCCATTTTTTTGATGCGGTTATCGAAATCGATAATCTCTTCGCTGGAAAAAGCGTTGGCCAGACTCAGCATGGGTGAAGCATGTTCAAAGGAGGCAAATTTGGAAAGCGGCTCTGCCCCTACGCGCTGCGTCGGTGAAGAGGCGATGTTTTCATCGGGATAGATTTTCTCCAGCTCCTGGAGCTCCCGCAGAAGACGGTCATATTCAAAATCCGAAATTTCCGGGTCGTCCTGCTGATAGTAGCGTCTGTTGTGGTATTCTATGACGTCCCGAAGACGGGCAATTCTTTCCAGAGCCGCATCTTTGTCCATTACTTAACCAGTTTCAAGTTGGGGATGCCCCGGGCTTTTCCGGGGGCGGCAGCTTTTTCCGTATTGGCCTGTCTGCTTAAGAGTTGTTCATTAAAGATGGCGTTTTTAACTCTTACCGAGTTGATGATGGAGAAAATGATGACCGACTTCTCCCATTCCTTGCTAAACGAAAATTGCTCCATTTTTGTTTTATATTTATCCCAGAGGAAGTCGAGAGATGCTTCATCCAGATGAAGAATTTTTTCGGCGATTTTGTCCAAAGAATTTTCAATAGTATTCATGGCCTGAATATTAACTTCACTTTTATTTAAAGTCAAATTAAAAGCTTTTTGCCGTCGGGAAAAAGAAATAAGACTTGTTTTTTTTACTTCTTGCCGCTAATAATTCAACCGATTATGGACGTAGAAAAAATAAAAATAGGCGTTGTCTCCGATACACATCTTCCCGGTTATGACCAAAGACTGGAAAGCGTCGTCAAAAAACATTTTGGCGATGTCGATATGATTATTCATGCCGGAGATTTGGTCGATTTGCGCGTTTTGGACATGTTTGCCGGCAGAGAGATCAAGGCAGTCTGCGGCAACATGGATTATTCCTCCGTTAAAGAAGAATTACCCGAACAATTATTTTTTGAAATAAAGGGATTCCGGTTTGGGGTTATCCACGGATGGGGGGCGCCTGCCGGCATCGAGGAGAGAATACTGGCCAAATTAGGCCCGCTGGATTGCATTGTCTATGGGCACACCCACATTCCGGCCTGCCATAAAAAAGGCGGCGTATTTTTCTTCAATCCCGGGTCGCCGACAGACAAACGTTTCGCACCCCATAAATCAATTGGCATATTAGAAATTGACAAGGATATTAAAGGTAGGATAATTAACATTTAGAAAACTGTTCAAAAAGGCTTATCTGCAGCGTTGCGCTGCGGCTCTCGCTGCTCATGGACGCATAAAGTACGCTCCGCTGCTGGATCCTTGCGCGCCTTGCATCTAAACCTTTTTGAACAGTTTTAAAAATTATTGGATGAAACACATGGATACAATGTTTACGCCGTGGCGGATGGAATATATTAAAGGCAAGAAGCCTGAAGGTTGCGTCTTTTGTAAAACTTCGATCAGATCCCTCGATTACGTAGTTTATGAAGGCAAAACATGCTTCGTTATGGTGAATAAATATCCATATACGTCGGGTCATTTAATGATTATCCCCCTGCGGCACATTGCTGAAGTTGCAGACTTGACCCCTGAGGAAAGAATAGAAATGTTTGCCCTGCTGGATACTTCAATTAAAGTGCTTCGAGAGTCGATGAATCCCGGCGGTTTTAATATAGGCTTGAATATCGGCAAAGCATCCGGGGCGGGTATCGGGGAACATTTGCACCTGCATGTAATTCCGCGCTGGGAAGGCGATACAAACTTCATGAGCGCTGTAAATGACGTAAGAATTGTACCGGAGGATCTGCACACAACAGCAACAAAGCTTGCCCCTCTTTTTCAGAAATATCACCGGGAGGATTAACGAGATGAAAATGCTTTATCTGATTTTACTTATTATATTTGCCTTTTTAATTGTCACTTTTTCTCTGGAGAATTCGGCTCCGGTCCATATCAAATATTACAATTTCTTTGACATGCTCGTTCCCATCTACGTGCTGCTTTTCATAGCTCTGCTGCTCGGCGTAGTTGTCACCGGTTTTCTCGGTATTATCGAAAGGTTCCGTTTAAACCGGAATATCAGCCGCCTGAACAAGACTATTCGTGATTTGCGCAAAGAACTTCGCGCACACGAACCGCCCCCGATTATCGAAGAGACGAAAACACCCCCGCAAAATGCCTGAAGATCCAAAGTATCTGACGGATGGCGCCTTGTCTAAATTGGCCAAATGGCTGCGGATCATTGGCTACGATGCAATCGTTTATCCCCGTGAAGCCGGCAGAGATATGCTTAACCTGGCTGTCGCCGAAAAGAGGATTGTTCTGACCAGAAGACGCGATATGTTGAAGCGCCAGTATTCCGGACAATTATATCTTGTCAAAGGAGTGAACGTCGGCAGTCAGCTCAAAGAAGTGGTTGCCGAATTTGCCTTGCCGGTACGGAGGGAAAAAATGTTCAGCATCTGCCTTCGATGCAATGAAAAGCTGCAGCCGGCAGAGAAAGACGAAGTATATAACCTGGTGCCGTCTTACGTTTTCGCCAACTGCGACGTCTTCAATAAATGCCCAAGTTGTCAGCGTATTTACTGGGAGGGAACTCACCGACGCAATTCTCTGCGATTCCTGGAAGAGCTGTCCGTATATCCGCAGGAAAAAAGCCTGGACACATAATTGATGGACTCGTAAAAAGTCGTAAAAGCGACCATTTACAGACGGCATCGTAAAAAAGTCGCAGGCAAGGCGTGCGAATCATGAGGAATGAGGCATACTTAGCGTATGCCGCAGTGACGAAGGATGAAGCGCAACACAGCATCCGGCTTTTTTACGATGCCGTCATAATTCGTTGTAATATTATCATTGTGCCCAAAAAAAAGACCGCCGTTTGCAAGCAACGGCGGCCCCTGTTTCAATTCTGTGGAATTCTATTTTATTCTTCTTTATCTTTCTTCGATTCGGCAATAATTTTTTCGGCGATGAATGCCGGCACTTCTTCGTAGTGCGACTCGGTGTATGTAAAATTACCGCGGCCGCTGGTCATGGAGCGCAGATCCGGGGCGTACTTTAAAATTTCGGCCAGCGGCACCTGCCCCTTGATGACCTGATTGGAGCCATGGGATTCCATGCCGAGAACACGTCCGCGACGGCTGTTTAAATCACCGATGACGTCACCCATGTATTCGTCGGGAACTTCGATATTGATATTAACGATGGGTTCCAGCAAAATCGGCTGGCATTGCTCGACGCCTTTCTGGAAAGCCATAGAACCGGCAATTTTGAAAGCCATTTCCGACGAATCTACCGTATGGTAGGAACCGAAGGTTAATGCCACTTTGAAATCGACAACAGGATAACCGGCGATGACGCCTTTGGCCGCCGCCTCCACAATTCCTTTTTCGACAGCCGGACGATATTGTCCCGGAATTACGCCGCCGACAATTTTGTCCTCAAATATGAAACCGCCGCCGCGGGGCAATGGTTCAATGTCAATCCAGCAGTCGCCGAACTGGCCGCGGCCGCCCGACTGTTTCTTGTATTTGCCCTGAACGTTGGTCTTTCCCTTGATGGTTTCTTTGTAGGGAACTTTGGGGGTATTCAAATTGACTTCAACACCGAATTTTCTTCTCATTTTTTCGATGTTTACTTCGATGTGTACCTGGCCCATTCCCGAAAGTATCATTTCCTTCGTTTCAACATTGCGGGTAAACGCAATCGTCGGGTCTTCTTCCGTCAGCCGGTGAATGGAGGAGGCGATTTTATCTTCGTCTCCTCTTGTTTTGGGTTCGATGGCGAAGGACATAATGGGATTCGGTACTTCCACAGCGTCAAAAATAATCGGGCTCTTTTCCGCACAAAGCGTGTTGCCCGTGACGGTGTCCTTCAGCTTGGCAACGCCGGCTATGTCACCGGGAATCAATACTTCAGCCTGCTTCTGATTTTTGCCTTCCAGGAAGAAAACATGACCGAATTTTTCCGTGACCTTCTTGGAAGAGTTGTAAACGGCGGTGTCGGAGTTCAGCTTTCCGGAATAAACCCGGAAGAGTGTCAACCGGCCGGCATAGGGATCGGCAATGGTCTTGAAGACGATGGCGGAAAAGGGGGCGTCTTCAGACGGCATTCTCTCTTCCACTGTGTCGGCGCCCGGAATTTTGCCTTTCTTCGGGGGACATTCAACGGGTGACCGGAATGAACCGGCCGCGATATCCAGCAGCAGAGAAACGCCGATGCCTTTGATCGCCGAACCGCAGATAAGAGGAATCAGGTTGCCGGAGGAAACTCCTTTTTGCAATCCGGCTTTAAGTTCTTCGGCGGAAAGCTCGCCTTCTTCCAGGTATTTGTTCATGAGTTCATCATCGGTTTCTGCAATATCTTCAACCATTGTATCGTGGAACGCCTTGGCTTCTTCCATCATTTCGGCGGGAATGTCGGACGCTTTGCCTGTTCCTTTGTTGTCGGCGAATGAATAGGCTTTGAAAGCAATCAAATCGATAATGCCGTTAAATTTATCCTCGGCGCCGATGGGCAGGCAGATGGGCGTTACTTTTTTCTTGAAATTGCTTTTGATGCTTTCTAGAGCTTTCTTGAAATCGGCGCGTTCACGGTCCATTCTGTTGATGAAGATCGCGCGCGGCAGATCATATTCATCAGCCAGTTCCCAGACTTTTTGCGTTTGAAATTCAACACCGCCGACGGCGTCAATAACAATAACCGCGTTGTCCACGACGCTCAAGGAACATTTTATATCGTAGGTGAAGTTGGAGTCACCCGGTGTATCAATAAAATTGATTTTATGTTTATCCCATTCGATGAAGTTTGCCGCTGAACTGATGGAACTGCGGCGTTTTTGCTCTTCCGGTTCAAAATCCATGACCGATGAGGCGTCGTCAACGCGACCGAGCCGTTCACTTTTCCCGGAAATAAATAAAATCGATTCACAAAGAGAGGTTTTACCCGTACTGCCGTGGCCGACAACGGCCAGATTTCTCAGGGATTTGGATTCGTACTTTGCCATGAAATATCCTTTCAATTTCTCAATAATATCAAAATAAAACAGCTTAGTTATGAATGGGGGCTTGTTTAACTCATCAGACGAGTAAAATCAAGACAATTTTCGCCGGTTAGTCGGAATTAGCCGTTAAATGTCCGCTATAATCTGATCAAATCTTCATGTTCCTCGTCGGAGGGATTGATGTGAATCATGACGTCTCCCACATTGGCGAAACGGTTGAAGATGAGAATTTTGACCCTGGTGGCTATGTCATGCGATTTTTTCACGGTCAATTCCGGGTCCATTTCCAGTTTTAAATCGATAATCAGATATTGTCCCGAACGCCTCCCTCTGATCTCGTGAACGCGGACAACTCCGGGTATTTCTTCGGCGGTCGTGCTGATGCGCTTCAATATTTCCTGGGGGGGCTGACCGTCCATCAGATCGTGGCAGCACTTCTGCAATGTTGTCGCGCCGATGTAGAAAATAAAAAATGACGTGAGCGCAGCCGCGAGCGGGTCTAAAAAAACGATGCCGAAGTAGGCGCCCGTGACACCAACCAGCGTGGCGACGGAAGTCAGCGCATCTTTGCGATGATCCCGGGCAATGGCGTCCACGGCGGGGCTTTCGAGCAGTCCGGCGACACGGTGGGTATAGTGGAAGAGGATTTCTTTGACGAAAACAGTTGTGATTGCCGCCGCGACGGCGATGAATTGCGGTTGAGGACATTGTCCGTAAATTAAGGTGACAACCGCCTTGTAGAGGATGCCGCCTCCGGCGGCGAGAATAAGCAGAGAAACAAAGATGGCGGCGATGCATTCGGCCCTGCCGTGGCCGTAAGGATGTTCATGGTCAACCGATTTTCTTCCCACTTTGAGGGCAATCAAAGCGGCGATGATCGCTACAAAATCACAGGCGCTTTCAATGCCGTCGGCAAAAACGGCTTCGGATTTGCCGAAATAACCGGCGAGCAGTTTCATTACCATCAGGATGGCGTTGGCCCAGAATCCAATGGTTATGATTCGATCCGCCATGCCGAATCTTCTATCTCTGTCTTGCGCTATGTTCATTATATGCCTTAACTGTTTATTAAACTGTTCTTATATAATACCTGCTTCCCGTTAAATCAAATAGTTCGAGCAGAAAGTTTTTCCATTTATGGTAACCATGGTGATGATTATGTTAATTGTAATCTTCATGGTTTCAGCCATACCGGTTTTCTACCGGAAGGGAGTGGGCCAACCTGTATTTGTTATTTTGAACATTCACTGAATGTATGCAATGCTCCTCTCGTCAGCCAAATGACACGGCATTTCGGATAAGAGCTGAATTTTCCATGCCTTCCCTTTCGGATGATTGTAGTGGGGCTGGAATGTAGCGGGAAATACCGTATGTTTAAAGTATCTATTATCAGAGCCGACATAAATATATTGTGAATTCTTCACAAGATGCCGATCTTATTGTTCGAAATTTCCAAGACGGCTAACTATAAAAGTATGGACAAAAAAAGGCGGTAATCACGCATGGTATTTGTGTCGTTGCTGTGTGTGTCGAATAAGGTCTACTGAAAGGGCCCATTATTGATAATCAAAAGTAAATTCAGGGGATTTACACTGATTGAAATGATGATAGTTATCGCCGTTATAGCTATTTTAGCAGCCGTGGCCATACCTTTTTTCATCCACTACCGTGAAAAAGCACGGATTGCCGTTGCTATTTCCGGAATCAAGGTCATTGATCAAGCTGTAGCCGGCTATTTCAGTGACACGGGGGGGTATCCGGACAGTCTTGCCGATATCGGCTTGAGTAATATGAAGGACCCATGGGGAAATTCTT